>NZ_JBNPEN010000007.1:0-196182 GCF_050490295.1 Pseudarthrobacter sp. J1763
ACTCCGAATTGGCGGGCGATCAAGATTGTTCCAACCAGAATGAGCCCGGCGCCCAGCAGGATTTCCTTGCCGTGACGAACTTTGTTCCAGGTGCGTGTCCACGATGCGCCGGAGACACCAGCTGTGCCCGAAGTCGAGGAATATGAGCCAGGTGTAGCGCCAACGTGCGAAGCGAATCCCGGAGAACTCACCGTTGGAGCAATGGGGGACGCTGGCCGTTTGGCATTTGGCTTGGCAGCTTCATCGGCTGTAGGCACCAAAATCCAGAGCCACCCATAAAAGACCAGTCCTGCCCCGCCGGCTAAGGTCGCAGCAATCATGATCCAGCGCACGGTGTGTACTGGCCAGCCCAGGTGGTCAGCCAAGCCAGCACATACACCGGCCAGCATTCGTTCGCTGCTACGTACAAGCGGCGGACGTTGTGGCGCGCTTTGGATTCGGTCTGGACTCACAGCTCAATCCAAGCACGGCAATCCCCACTGGGCACTGTGCAAGGAGCCGAATTAGGCGGAAAACGCCCAGAATGGGTGATTCCAACATTCGCTCCCTCAGTATTGCCCTGAGAACCCACTGCCCACACTCAGGGTTTATTCAGGGTGTTACCTCATAGATAGCACGCACCCGTGCTTGGCAAGATCGAGGTATGAACTCGAGCCCCAACCCCGATCCAGTGCAGCCTCCCCCACCACTGCCGCCCACGGAAACGCCAACGCAGCCCACTGCGGCGCCGGAGAGCGACTTCTTCGGGTGGATCCGCAGCCTAGGTATTAGCCGCGGCCAGGAGCGCTGGGTTGGTGGGGTTGCGAGTGGCATCGCCCAAAAACTCGGCATTGATCCGCTCATTGTGCGCGGCCTCTTGCTGCTCTTGGTTATTTTTGCCGGCGTCGGATTATTTGTTTATGGTCTGGCTTGGGCTCTTCTCCCCGAGCCAGACGGCCGAATCCACGCCCAAGAAGCGGGCCGAGGACGTTGGGCAAGCGGCATGACCGGCGCACTTGTTGCAACAGTGGTTGGCCTCCCCGCTCTAGGCCGAGGCTTCTGGGGATGGGGCTGGAGTGGAGGATCAGGGATCTTCTGGAGCCTGCTCTGGATTGGCCTGATTGTTTGGTTCGTCTACTGGCTGCTCAACCGCCGAGGCCACGGAGGCACAGCGCCGCACACCATCCCTCCGATCGTGCACAGAAACACCAACTACACCCACGCACCAACCACCAGCACAGGGACCATAACGGCAGGCACCGCCCCACCAACCCTCGCTTACCCCACCACCCAGTACCCAAGCACCAACTACCCAAGTGAAAACTACAGCGCGTACAGCTACACCCCAAAGCCTCCTCGCCCGCCGCGCCCGCCGCGCCCGCACCGTCCCGGCCCCGGGAAACCCACGGTACTGATGGCTCTCGGCGGCGGACTCCTCGTTGGTGGCGGGCTCAAAGCCGCCGATGCCACCAACCTCCTTGACCTGGGGCCTCACGGAAACGCGATCGCATGGGCTAGTGCCGCCGTCGTACTCGGTGTCGCGATTCTTGTGGCCGGCTTCAGAGGCCGCACCGCCGGAGCGCTGTTCCTCTTCGCCATTATCTCCCTCATGATTGGAGGCGTATTCAACGTGGCGCAGCACGGAGTCCGTTCTGACTTTGGCAACCGCAACTGGGCACCAACCTCGGTGACCGAGCTTTCCAATGGCTTTGACCTGACCGCGGGTCGAGGGACCATCGATCTGCGAAGCCTGGACCTGCGAGCGCCTCTGAGTAATTCCGAGACCGTGAAGCTCGACATCACTGCCGCGAATGCAACCATTCTGCTGCCCGCGGACATTCCCGTTCAGATTCGCTATGACATCACCATGGGCAACGTGAGCATCAACGGCCAAAACTTTAATCGCACTGAAGGCCAACCAAGCGAAGACTTCAATACGGACAAACCCGGGGCACCCTTGATCATCAATCTCGAGGCAACGGTCAGCAACGTCATCATCAACGGAGGTCAGTGAAATGAGCAGCAATGAACCGAACGCAGCACTACCACCCCGGGTTGGAACTATTGTGTGGGGGCTGTTGATTGTGGCGCTCGCGGCTCTGATCATCGTCTCTCAACTTGGAGTGATCGCGCTTAATGGCAGCTACGTGGCGATTGGCGTGATGATCGGGGCCGGCTTGGCTCTGCTCATCGGAGGAATCGTCTCGGGGGCCGCAGAGAGATCCCGCACCGCGGCCGAAACACTCAACTCAGCGGAACCCGAAGTACCTGTACAAAGTGACAATCTCGGCACAAACAAGGAGGCTTAGAGCATGGACAAGTTCTACGAAATCATCAGAAGCGCAGGATTGAACCGTGGCCCTCAACGCTGGCTTGGTGGCGTTTGCGGCGGAATAGCAGCCAAATTCAATCTGGACGTTTCCTGGGTTCGGATCGGATTTTTACTGTTGTGTTTGCTTCCCGGCCCAGCTTTTGTTCTGTACGCCGCTGCGTGGCTAGTGCTGCCGGACGCTAAAACCGCCAAAATTCCGTTGCAAAGCTTCTTGGACAAACGCGCGAGTTCCTAAAGTTAACTTGTCACCAGTTGTAACCCGCGCCACACCCTCGCCTACAATCTTAGTGAGCTCAACGGTGCGCTCTCCCTACGCATTTAATCGAAGCAAGGATTTGAGCCACACTCATGAAAATTGGAATCCTCACCAGCGGCGGCGACTGCCCCGGACTCAACGCCGTGATCCGTGGCGCCGTCCTGAAGGGCATCGCTATCCACGGCCACGAATTTGTGGGGTTCCGTGATGGGTGGCGCGGTGTTGTTGAGGGCGATGTTATGGACATCCCCCGCACCATGGTCCGTGGCATTGCCAAGCAGGGTGGCACCATCTTAGGTACCTCCCGCACCAATCCCTTTGAAAACGGTGGCGGACCTGAGGTCATCAAGGCACACATGGAGCGCCTTGGTATTGACGCGATGATCGCCATTGGCGGCGAAGGCACGCTGGCCGCGGCCAAGCGGCTCACCGATACTGGACTCAAGATTGTGGGTGTACCCAAGACGGTTGATAACGACCTCGACGCCACCGACTACACCTTTGGCTTCGACACGGCTGTACAGATTGCCACCGAGGCTATTGACCGTCTGCGCACCACCGGCGAATCGCACCACCGCTGCATGATCGCCGAAGTGATGGGCCGGCACGTGGGCTGGATTGCGCTCCACTCCGGCATGGCCTCGGGTGCGCACGCCATCCTCATTCCCGAACAGCAAACCAGCATCGAACAGATCGCCGAGTGGGTCAGCGACGCTCACGAACGTGGTCGTGCTCCTCTGGTGGTGGTGGCAGAAGGCTTTGTGCCCTCCCACATGGAAGCGCCGCACTCTGAGCGTGGCCTGGACACCTTTGGCCGTCCACGCTTGGGTGGCATTGCCGATCAGCTTGCCCCAGAAATTGAGGCTCGCACCGGTATTGAAACCCGCGCCACCATCCTGGGTCACATCCAGCGCGGAGGTGTTCCTACCGCTTTTGATCGTGTCCTAGCAACGCGCTTGGGTATGGCCGCGATCGACTCGGTGGTTGAGGGCCGTTGGGGAACCATGGTTGCGTTGAGCGGCACGGAGATCACACACGTGAGCTTCGAAAACGCCCTGGGCCAGCTCAAGACCGTCCCTCAGCACCGCTATGACGAGGCCGCCGTCCTCTTCGGCTAAGCATGACTCTGGACGCCGGCTCTGCAGACATTATCCAACTGGCCTGGGCCAGACATTTAGGGTTCGACGACGGCGCTTTCGCCGCCGCTACTTCCTCAAGTGCGCGCCGGTCACACTTAGCTGTGGCCGGCTCGGGAGCGCGGCCAGCCGTGCGTTTGTGGCGTGAGGATCCGGCAGCCAGAGAGTTGAGCTTTCTTCGGTTGTTTGGAGTCGCTGCGCTGACTGGTCCCGCGTGGGCCCTCGAGGCTGCTAGTGACTTCAGCGATGAACAATTGGCTGATCATGGCACCCTTTTGAGTGTTTCCCGCCGCGCTAATGGCCATGGGGGTGGCACGTCTGCGCTGTTTTTTGCCGATGATCTACCCTTACAGCAAACCGCCGAAGAGCTGGAAGTTTCACATAGTCCCGAGGATTTTCAGAGGCTAGAGACTTCCTGCCCGCCGGATGACGTGAACGAAGTCCATGGCGCTCTGAACAGTGGGGCTGGGGATGCCGCATCTTGGAATGCATCTTCGAGCACCGTGTCTTGGGCTGCGGGCCACACAAGCTTTTATACCGTGATTAACGAAGGCGTTCCCCTCGGCGCTGGCGCGTTCAGCGAGTGGGAAGGGCTCTTGGCCTCCATGGCGGTCCTGGTGGCCCCCGACTGGCGTCAGCAAGGCCTCGGCACCGTGGTAGCTTCCATCGCCGCTCATGAGGCTCTAGCGGGCGGGCTAACGCTCCAATGCATCGCTGATGTCACTAACACTGGAGCGCTTGCCCTAGCGAGGAGTCTTGGCTTCGCCGCAGGTGGCACGCAAACCACAGTGAAGCTGGGCCAATGAGTCCGGGGCTAGCGCAACTGGCTAGCTTTGGGTGCAGCGAAGAAAACAGCCATCGCGGCCCCCAGCAGAACCACTGCAGCGGGCAGCATGATCGATTGGCCCATGGCGGTAGAGAAGCCCTCGTGTAAGAAGTCCGGCAGCGTTCCACTGAATTCAAGTGAGGAACTACCTGTAGTCCCGGGTGTTGTGGGCAGTTCGGCTGCAAGGCGTGCTTGGATCAGCGCCGCAATGGCGGCAGAGCCCAGCACAGCACCAACTTGGCGAGTGGTGTTGTAAACACCAGCCCCAGCTCCCGCCATCCGTGGCGGCAGATTACGGGTTGCGGTAGAGCTGAGGGGAGCCCAAATTCCGGCGTTTGCAAAACCCAATAAAGCGCTGGGCAACAAGAACAACCAGATGGCTGTGTCCGGGTGCAGGAGTAGCGAATTCCAGAACAACGCCACAGACATCAGTACAAAAGCCGTTGCCGTAATAAAGCGTGGGTTCACGCGGTCAATGATCTTCCCAACCACGGGGGCCAAACCACCTGAGATCACCGCCATGGGCACCATCATGAGCGCTGACTGAGTGGGGCTCATGCCCCGCACCATCTGGTAGTAAAAGATCTGCGGCAAGGACATAGCCGTGATGCTGAAGCCCATTGCGGTGATGGCAATGTTCGCGAGTGAGAAGTTCCGGTCCCTAAAAACACCCAAGGGAAGCAAAGGCTCACCCATGAAATATCTCGGGAAGATGGACTGCCACACCACAAACGCAATGAGGACTATCAGCCCAACAACTATGAGGCCCCACACGGTGATGGGCCCAGTGACCGTACCCCAGTTGAACTTTTCGCCTTCTTGGATCCCAAAGACCAGGAGGAACATTCCCACAGCGCTAAGGACAATTCCTAGGACGTCGAAGCGGTGCGTGTGAGTCTCAAGCTTGGGAACAAACCGCAGAGCGAAAATGAATCCAACAACACCAACGGGAACGTTGATAAAGAAGATCCACTCCCATCCCAAGCCATCAACCAGTACCCCACCCAAAATGGGGCCAACTAGGGTGGCGACTCCCGCCGTCGCACCCCAGAGGCCCATGGCTGCACCGCGGCGATTCGGCGGAAAAATCCGGGTGATAACTGCCATGGTTTGCGGGGTCATCAGCGCAGCGCCGAGGCCCTGAACTACCCGGGCGGTAATCAGCATGTCGATGTCTTGGGACAAACCGCACCAGAGGGAAGCAGCCGTAAAAACTACCAAGCCTGAGAGGTACAGCTTTTTAGGGCCAAAGCGGTCACCTAGGCGACCGGTGATCAGCAAGGGAACTGCGTAGGCCAGCAGATAGGCGCTGGTCACCCAGATCACCGAGTTGATGTCTGCGTGCAGGCCTTCCATAATCCGTGGATTGGCCACAGAAACAATGGTGGTGTCGATCAGGATCATAAAGAAACCGATCACAAGGGACCACAGCGCCGGCCAAGGACGTTGAACGTTTTCCATTAAGTTGTTTATCTTTTCTAGCCCGTTCTTGGACTGATGGTGTGCCTGGCTAGAGGTAGCAGTACCTAGCTAGCAGCCGAAGTGCCTGAGCGGCGTTCTTCGATAAGTGCTTGAATGTCGGTGCGCTGGAACATGGCTGCGGTGTCTGCAGCGCTCGGTGTTCCTGCGGCCGGATCAGCGCCACCGTCTAAAAGGAGGCGAGCAACCTCGGTGTATCCCTTAAAAACTGCCCCTGCAAGAGGCGTCTGGCCACGATCGTTACTCGCTTCAACGTCTGCGCCGTGCTTTAGCAACAGCTCAACCGTGGCAGCATTCCCGTGGTACGCGGCGAGCATCAAGAGCGTATCGCCGCTGGCATTGGTCAAATTAGCTGGTGCACCGGCCTCCAGATAAGGCGCCAAAACAGCGTTATCTCCGGCCCGGGCTGCATCAAAGAGCCGGTGGGCAAGTTCAATCGCCTCGTTGTCGTTGCTCATGCGTGCCTCCCGCGAATAAATCCTGTTTGTCTTCCAACTACTTGCCCGGCGTCCGGGGCCACAATGATTTCCTGAGCGGCGTCATAGTTTTGCTCCCCGTCCACCACCGTCAAAGTGATGGAAGGATCAACGCTCCGCTTGACCATTGCCAAGGCGATGGGACCCATCTCGTAGTGCAGCGCCGAGCTTGTTACAGTGCCCACTGCGCGGCCCTCAACGTGAATGGGGCTTCCCGCTTCAGGGAGAGTGTGGTGTGAGCCGTCCAGGTGCAAAAACACCAATCGCCGTGGCGGGTGACCCAAGTTGTGCACTCGTGCCACAGTTTCTTGGCCCTTGTAGCAGCCCTTAGCCAGATGAACCGCGGTACGGATCAGGTCAAGCTCATGCGGAATTGACTTCTCATCAGTGTCCACACCCAAACGCGGACGCCACGCTGCGATGCGCAACGCCTCGCTAGCCATGGTTCCCGCCAAGCGCCGCTCCCCTACCGTGTTCACCAGGTCTTCGATAGGAACTAGATATTCAAACCAGGGCCGCTCATAACCGGGGTGCCGAGCTTGTTCGATGGGGCTGTAGGCGTAGCCGCCGGGCCCAACGTTGGGCCATGGGTCCTGCCAGCGAAGCAACTGGTCCCATTCCGCAACTTCATGGGTGCTTGCAAGGACGCCCCATTTCTCAGAAACGTCGCTTACCTCAACGCGCAGCATGAATTTCATCGAGTTCAACCACGCGGCGAGCGGCTGTGCCTCAGCAGTTTCCACGATCAGCCAAGCAGTTTCGCCGTCGTCAATAATTCGGGCATCGTAGTCAATCCGGCCTTGGATGCTCAGGAGCAATAACTCGCTGGACTCCCCCGGCTTCAGACCGGTCAGTTGCTGTGAGGAAAGTGTGTTCAGCCAGGACAACCGGTCCGGCCCGCTCACCGATACAACGCCGCGGTGGGAGAAATCAGCCACCGCTTTGCCGCCAGCAAGGGCGCGTTGCTCGGGAAGCGGTTCGCCATAGTGTGCGGCGACGCCAGCATCAACGCCGCCGGCAGCTACGGCACCAGGGCGCGACAGTAGAAGGCTGTTATAGGTCATACGATCTAGAAGTCCTTTGCGCTTTGCCCTATTCCTGGGAAGGAAAGAGCGCCGGATTTCGGCGCTCGATCTCGGGGCTGCGTCACGGGACGCAGCTACTCGGTGGGAGTGGAGATTTTGTTCAGGAAGGCTGAAGCATGGGCCTTGAGTGAGTTCTCATCTTGGCCGCTAGTGGAACCATCCGTGGCCAAAGGCCCGGTAGCAACATCCCAGCGCCACAACAGATTTCCGTCAACCAAACCGAAAATTCGTGTGGCCGCGGTGTACTGCTTCGAGTGGCTCCCGCGCATCACCATGTCCGTGCTGAGCTGAATCTGCGGGCCCTTGATCTGGCCGTAGTAGAGCTCCGAAATCGCGCCGGGGTGGGTAATAGAAACGGCGATGTTAAACCCACCGTCGGCATTGCGAAGCGCTTCAACTTCGTCTGCAGTTTTCAGGGCGGGAACAATATCCGCCGGGATCAGGCCGGGGCCACCATCGGCGTCGTCGAGCTTACGCTCGAGTGCCCAGAAACCGGTTTCCACCGAGAGCGGCCGCTCAACTGTGCCGTCTTCGTCAGTGAGCCAGCTTTCTGCCCGGTACTGCAAGTACGGCAAACCGTTATGAGTGAAGCTAACGTGCTGTAGAAAGTGCTCGGAATCTTCCTCGCCCGAGCCCAAACGGCCGCGGCCTTCCCATTCGCCAATCAACCATGAGAGGGGAACGAGTTCAGGGGTGAGTCCGGTGGGGATTTCAATGGCCACAGCAGCTGCTACTTCTGGCCCTTGAACAGCCGGTAGACAACGAATCCTGCAAACCACGCCATGGACAAGCCTGCGACGCCGAGCAGAACCAAGAAAATGATTTCAAAAGTAAGAACGGACATGCTGTAATCCTAACGCCTTAGACGGTCAGTAATTTGTCAATGAAATACGCCAGCGCCCCAACTGCAGCCACTGGTGCCAGCCCAACTCCAATCGCAGCCATGACGCTCAATGAGCCGCGGTGAAGCGAAACCAGCCTACGGAAACTCATCAGCACCGAGGCAACAACAACCCCAGTTACAGCCGCTGGCACCACCGCGAGGTCAGAAAAGACCAACCCGCTTAACGGCGCCGCAAGTGCGGCCATCACAACACCTAACGGTGCCACAATACGGTCCGGCCACCGGATCATCCCCACCAAAAGTGCGACGGCGGCGCTAATGCCAGCTACCAGAACCATCTCGCTGACGCCGTTGTAACGTGTGTTCGCGATCCAACCCGCGCTCAGGGCAGCGAGCATTACGCCCGCGCAAGCGCCAAGAGTTGATTCAAGGCGCGCTGCTTGTCCTGTGCCACGAATGAGCTGGACCAGCATCACTGCCATACAGCCCAGGGCAATAAAGGCTGGAGTCCACTCCAAAAATCCTGGAGCTTTGGTCATCGCAGCTGTAACAACGGAGGCAACGGCGGACAGGCCCAATACGGCACCCAAGGTTTTGCGCGCAGGAATGCCCAAGAAGTGCGGCCAGCCCAGACCGATCAACGCAGCCACAACCGCCACGGCCACGGTATGCGCCGGGGCAGCTAAGTATGAGCCACCAACGAGCAGCGTTAGTCCGAGCAAACCTATAAGACCCACTAGGGATGAACCGTGGGCCAGTGGCGTAGCGCTGCTGTCATTGCTCGAAGTCACAAGCCCATCCTGCCTTATGTGACACCAGAAGTGCTTGCACTGTGGACACAAGCGGCATAGACAGTTCCCGCTTAGCTATACTCAAGCAACGGCCCGACGATGTGCTCCAGCCCATTGGAGGAAAAATGTCGCACATACTGCTCCTGACGAACAGCCCAGGATCATCTATTGACGTTTTGCCTGCCCTGGAACTGCTCAACCACCGAGTTCACATCCTTCCGGCCGAACCCACCGCGCTCCTAGACACCGATCCCTGTGACGTCGTTTTACTTGATGCACGCAAGGATCTAGTGGGCTCCCGTTCGCTGACTCAACTGCTCAAAGCCACTGGCCTCAGCTCCCCGCTTGTGTTGATTCTCACAGAGGGCGGCATGGCTGCAGTTTCGGCAATGTGGGCGGTAGATGACATCGTCCTTGAAACGGCAGGACCCGCTGAAGTTGAGGCCCGCATCCGCTTGGCCATCGCACGAGGTTCCGCCGAGCAAGAGGAAACTCAAACCGAAATCCGCGCTGCCGGCGTCGTTATTGACGAGGCAAGCTACACCGCACGCGTTAATGGTTCTCCTCTGAACCTGACGTTCAAAGAATTTGAACTGCTCAAGTACTTAGCTCAACACCCGGGACGGGTCTTTACCCGCCAGCAGCTACTAACCGAAGTTTGGGGCTACGACTACTACGGAGGCACCCGCACGGTAGACGTGCACGTGCGCCGTTTGCGGGCCAAACTCGGAGCGGATAACGAAAACTTGATCGGCACTGTACGTAACGTGGGCTACCGACTGACGCTGACCCGAATGCCAGAAGACGAGCACGCGGACGCCTAAGCACGCCACCGGTACGCGCCACGCATAGAAGCACCCAACTCTTGTGGGGCGCTGAACTGGGGCGCTGAACAAAAGCAAAAAAATTGCCCTCAGCCATGTGACTGAGGGCAATTTACTGGTGGAGGACATACGGGTCGAACGTATCGAGGCCACCCCACTGGTGGATCCCCCTCGCCGTTCTCGCCACCAACGCTGGCAACCGAACGAGATATCCACTATACGTAACCGATGGGCCACTCGCAAAATTGGCTGGCTGTAGCGCCTGAAGCGCCATATAACCTTAGGCAATGAGCACCGAGCACTCCTTGAACTTGCATCTTGCCGTGACTACCGGGCCCGTGGACGCCACGTTTTTGCGTCACGCCACTGCCGTTCTCATGGCAGCGGAAAGCGAAGACGGAAAGCCGCCCGTGTCGGAGCAGAGCATTATTTCACTACGCACTGGCGGCTCGGAGCAACAAACAGTACGGACGGTGAGCGCATACGTTGGCGAAGAAGCAACGCTGGCCGGGTTCGCCGTCGTGATTGAGGACCCAAACGAAGATGACTCACACGCCGGCCTTCTAGAACTTGCTGTTCACCCTAACTACCGCGGAATGGGGGTGGCTGGGCGGCTCATCGCTGAAGTTGCCGCAAACCGTGAAAGTGGGCTGCGTGGCCTCAGCGCGTGGGCGCATGCCAGCCACAACACAGCAGCTGAACTAGCCAAAGAATTTGGTTTTGTTCCCGTTCGTGAACTGTGGCGGATGCGCTTAGACGCAGCTTCGGCATCAAGTACGCAGTCGGCGCCATTGGCTGAGGGCGTTTCAATTCGGGCCTTTATTCCAGGCCAAGATGAGGAATCTTGGCTCGCCGCCAACCGCGCAGCCTTCGCCCATCACCCAGAACAGGGCAATATGACCCAGGCTGACCTCGCCGAACGTACGGCTGAGGACTGGTTTGATCCGGCAGGATTTTTGCTCGCCGTCAATGCTGAAGACGAACTTCTAGGTTTTAACTGGACCAAGGTTCATGCGTCCACGGCTGGGCAAGAACCCCTGGGTGAGGTTTACGTTGTGGGAGTCACTCCGCAGGCTCAAGGATTGGGTTTGGGCCGCGCGCTCACCGCCGCCGGTATCAGGTATTTGAGCCAGCTAGGAATCGCCACCATCATGCTTTACGTTGATGCCGATAACACCGCGGCTGTGGCCCTTTACCAAAAGCTTGGATTCACCCGCTGGGACATGGACGTCATGTACCGGCAAAAGGCTGAAATTCAGGGCGCATAGTTCTGTAAGGTTGAGGTGAACCACCCGCACCACGAGGAGTGACATGCAAGCCAACAATGCAGGTACCGCCCAGCAGACCGACGTGGCGCCAGCACGCTTTGGATCCTCGGAAGTTAATGCTGCACGCGCAACCCAGGACCGGATTGATATCCCCGAGTTTGCACCCAGTCAGTTGCCCGACGGCGAAATATCGCCGGACCGCTTTTTGGACCGAGAACTCAGCTGGCTTGCGTTCAATGCTCGCGTTTTGGAACTTGCCGAAGATCCCGATTTGTACCTGCTGGAGCGCGTCAGCTTCCTCTCGATCTTCGCATCCAACCTCGACGAATTCTTTATGGTTCGTGTGGCTGGTTTGAAACGGCGCATTGCAACCGGCCTTGCGGTGCCGTCCCCGGCGGGCCTGAGCCCCATTGAAGTTCTAGAACAGATCAGCGACGAAGCCCGCAAACTTCAAGAACGTCACGCTCGAGTTTTTGCAGACCAGATCCGGCCAGCACTCGCCTATGAGCAGATCCACCTGATGCATTGGGAAGACCTGGATCTTGAAGCCCGCCACCAGCTCAGCAAAATGTTCACCGAAAAGGTGTTCCCGATCCTCACGCCATTGGCCGTGGACCCAGCACACCCGTTCCCCTACATTTCTGGGCTGTCCTTGAACTTGGCAGTTGTGGTTAGAAACCCGATCAGTGACAAAGAACTGTTTGCTCGTCTGAAGGTTCCGGACCAGTTGCCGCGCTTGATCTCCGTTGACGGCCCACGCGCCGGTGCTGTTCCGGGACGAGTGGCTCGTTTTATCTCGCTCGAAGAAGTTATTGCTGTTCACTTGGATCAGTTGTTCCCAGGCATGGAAGTGCTGGAGCACCACTCCTTCCGCGTGACCCGCAACGAAGACGTTGAGGTTGAAGAGGACGACGCCGAGAACTTGCTTCAGGCCCTCGAGAAAGAACTGCTGCGCCGCCGTTTTGGTCCGCCAGTACGTTTGGAAGTCACCAACGACATCAACCCAAATATTCGCGCCCTGCTAGAGCGCGAACTCGGTGTTGAGCCCTCTGAAGTGATTTCTGTCCCCGGCCCCTTGGATCTGCGTGGGCTCTCCGTGATTGCTGGGATTGATCGCGCCGATCTGCACTACCCAAAACAGGTTCCGCACACCTCACGGTTCCTCAACGAATCCGAAACTTCCAAGGCTGCCAACGTTTTTGGTGCCATGCGGCGCAGGGATATTTTGCTTCACCACCCCTACGATTCGTTCTCCACCTCGGTGCAGGCCTTTTTGGAACAGGCAGCCGCTGACCCCAAGGTTCAGGCCATCAAGCAGACTCTGTACCGAACCTCGGGCGACTCACCGATTGTTGATGCACTGATCGATGCTGCTGAGGCTGGCAAACAGGTTCTGGCACTGGTAGAGATCAAGGCTCGCTTTGACGAGCAGGCCAACATCTCTTGGGCTCGCAAGCTTGAGCAGGCTGGCGTTCACGTTGTGTACGGCATTGTTGGCCTCAAAACGCACTGCAAGCTTTCGCTGGTGGTTCGTCAAGAAGCTGATGGCATTCGCCGTTATTGCCACATAGGAACGGGTAACTACCACCCCCGAACTGCCCGGTACTACGAGGACCTCGGCTTGCTGACCTCAAACAATCAGGTGGGTGAAGACCTTTCCCGGCTCTTTAACCAGCTCTCCGGTTACGCACCCAAGTCCACATTTAAGCGGCTTCTGGTGGCTCCGCGTTCGGTGCGTTCTGGCCTCATTGATCGGATCGAAACTGAAATCCGCAATGCACACGCCGGGCTGGCCGCAAAGGTTCAGATCAAGGTCAACTCCATGGTCGACGAAGCACTCATTGATTCGCTGTACCGCGCTTCCCAAGCTGGGGTCAAAGTGGACATCATTGTGCGCGGAATCTGCTCGCTTCGCCCCGGTGTGCCTGGTCTGAGCGAAAACATCACAGTCCGCTCCGTCCTAGGCCGATTCCTTGAACACTCACGGGTTTTCAGCTTCGCTAACGGCGGGGAACCGGTGGTCTATATTGGCTCGGCTGACATGATGCACCGCAACCTTGACCGCCGTGTTGAAGCCTTGGTCCAGCTTTCCAACGCCGAGGATGTGGCCGATGTTGTTGCCCTGCTGAAGCGGTACGTTGATCCTAGGACGGCCAGCTGGCACTTGGACACCGAAGGTCAGTGGGAACGTCATCACCTGGACGCGGAAGGAAACGAGCTAGAAGACATTCAGTCTTGGCTCTTGGCCAGCCGTTCACGCCAGCGTTCCGTAACCCGGCGGTAGCTACATAGATGAAGAGCGACACACCTGTAGCTGACCAGCAGGAGCACGTGGGCGAAAAAATCGCCGTCGTAGCTGCTGGTGGTATTCCATGGCGTATCCACAAGGGACGCTTGGAAGTTCTAGTGATCCACCGGCCCCGATACGACGACTGGTCTTGGCCCAAGGGCAAGCTTGACGCGGGCGAGACGGTTCCGGAGTGCGGTATTCGTGAGGTCTACGAGGAAATTGGGCTCGAGGCAACCTTAGGCATACCTCTTCAGCCCATTCACTACCGGGTCTCAGCCGGGCTAAAAATAGTGCACTACTGGGCTATTCAGGTGGACGGACAGCGGCTGCTTCCGGATGGAAAGGAAGTAGACAGCGTTTTGTGGTGCAGTCCTTCAAAAGCTGCCTCACTGCTGAGTAACCCAAGTGATGTGGTCCCGCTTGAAGAGCTCGTGGCTGCGCACGAACGCAACGAGCTGGAAACTTGGCCACTGATTATTGTGCGCCACGCTAAGGCAAAACCCCGCGCGTCGTGGACCAAAGCTGAAGGTGATAGGACGCTAGCTGCTACAGGTGTGCGTCAGGCCCAAGCGGTCAAGCGGCTCCTGATGGTGTGGATGCCCGAGCGAATTGTCACAAGCCCGTGGCAGCGTTGCGTCTCCACGATTGCCCCATACGCCAAGGCCACCGACGCCAAGGTTAAGCTCGTTGAGGCCCTGACGGAACGCAAGCATGAACGGAGCCCCAAAAAGACTGCAGCCGTAGTTGAAGGACTTTTCGATCGGCCAAAACCGGTGGCCCTGTGTACACACCGCCCCGCGCTTCCAACAGTGCTCAAGCAGCTTGCGGCTCACATGCCACAGCAAATGTCGCTGAGCTTGCCCACCAACGATCCGTACCTCACCCCTGTCGAGACTATTGTGTGTCACGTGAGCGTGGCTAAGCCAACGAAGATTCTTGCCGTGGAGCAGTAC
Organism: Pseudarthrobacter sp. J1763; assembly: GCF_050490295.1. Taxonomy (NCBI): domain Bacteria; kingdom Bacillati; phylum Actinomycetota; class Actinomycetes; order Micrococcales; family Micrococcaceae; genus Pseudarthrobacter; species Pseudarthrobacter sp. J1763. The sequence goes on from NZ_JBNPEN010000007.1 coordinate 14,540, forward strand.
AAACCTTACGAAGATTAGGCAAAACTCTTGACCCCCAAGGTTTTGTACCAAATACTTGGTACAAAACCTTGGGGGTGTGAACATGCCGTTCTCCTATTCATGGCCAACCTGGCTGCCAGTCGCTCTGATGGTGGGCGCAGCCGCCGTATACGCGTTGCTACGCTGGATCGTCTGGACGCCGCGCGAAGGCAGCAATGCCGTATCGATCAGTCAACACGCCCTGTGGGTGGGCATACTCGGCTGGGTCTTCAGTAGCCTCCAAAACACCCAGCAGCCGAACCCGTTCGGCAGCATCCCGGGGCACTTAGCGGTGCCAAGCGGGTTGCCTGGACCCGACCAATCGCAGCTTCACGATTTGTATCTAGGTCACTGGCTCAGCGAACAAGTTCCGGCATTGCTGCTGCCCGTCCTCGCCGTTTTGGGCATTCATGCTCTGGGTCAGCTCAGTTACCCCGGACCCCGGCGTAGCACCCGCCAGGCGGCTCTGGTGGTACGAAGGATTGGCGATTTTCTCCCGCGAGTGCTGTCCTGGGTCACCGCTGCCTGCTTCGTTTCGAGCGCTGTATTTATTGCTCTGCTTATCCCGCTGCCCGGTTTTTCACCCATGGACGCCGGTGTGGATGCTGACGGCGTAGCCCAGTTCGGCGCTCAATCAGGACGGTTAGAAGGGTGGTTCGTAGCCGCCTCGCTGGGCGGTGGTTTGGTCCTGCTAGCTGCCGGAACCGTGGCAGTACTCGCCCTGATCACTCGACGCCGTGCCATCGAAACGCTGAGCACCGATGAGGACCATGTTCTCCGCAGGATCGCCATAAACCGGCTTTTGCGGACCGTGGCCACCATTGCAGCCGGACTTGGTGTCACCGCCGCGGCCTACTCGCGCATCACCATGCCCACCGACAACTTCACTGGCACGTCCGGATCCTGGATCAACATCGCGGGGATCATCAACATGGCGATTCTTGTGGTGATGTTCTTGTGGCACCCGCCAGCACTCAATGCTTACGACGGCGCGGCGTCGGGTTGGCGCGCTGGTGCGGCACCATTGTCCTCGCCGGAAGCGAGAGCCACCCGGCTTGTGACGTCCGTGGGCACAGCGATGCCGCTGGGTGGCCTAGTAGCGATCATCCTTGTTGTTGCAGGCTGGGGCGCGACGTTCAATAACCAAGAGCCCTGGGTGAGCGTCACCGCCGCCGGCGTCGGTTCTCTGATAGCCCTGTGCGCCGGCGAATTGCTGCTACAGCGCAATTACTGTGGCAATCGGGGCGAGAGCCCGGTAAATGCAGTGGAGCCGAGGACCAGCCACTGGGTGTGGACTGCACCGTGGCTTCTTTGGACCACTGTGGCGGCGGCAATCATCGTGGCAGGGGCAATCACCGTGGCGGCTATCGGGCCCCGCTTGTGGGAGATGGCGGGCGGCGCTTCCGTCACCGATTCACAGGCGAACCCAGACCTATCGACCAGCTATGTTGTCCCGGTTCCCGCTTGGATTGGCGCGAGTGTGTGCTGTGCAGTCATCGTGTTGGTTTCCGTGTTGTGCGTTGTGGTGGCATCGCGGCGCCAGTCCCTCACTGCAGGGAGCCCCGCACGGGATAAAGCGCTCCGCCAGATCACCGTGTACCGCGCAGTCAAGTTGTTGGCAGCGAGCTGGCTCGGCATCGCTGGTGTTGTCCTAGCTTCCGCGGTGGGCAGCATTCGCATGCTCCAAGATCAGCCAAACGGCTACCAGGCACTGACTAGCGTCCCCGTTGGCCAGTGGATCGGCATCCCGCTCATCGCCGTCGCGGTCATATTGTGCGTTATCCCACCAAGCACCAAGCTCACCGCGACTGGCGCCCTTAGACTGCCGCGTTCGGCTTCCTTGAGGGATGGCTAAGTAAATGGCCGCTCGCATCGTCGTCGATCTAGACTCTCCGATTCCCCCCTATGAGCAGATCCGGCAGCAGATCACCTTGCTAGTGGGCTCCGGACAGTTAACGCCTGGCACGCGGCTGCCCACGGTGCGAGCTCTAGCCGCCGATCTTGGTGTTGCAGCAGGAACAGTGGCACGGGCGTACCGGGAGCTTGAGTCTGCCGGTGTGGTAAGCACCGCGCGCCGCTCGGGAACCACAGTCGCCAAACTTCCGGCCTCCGCAGTGACCGTACCGCCGCAGGTGAGTGCCGCCGTCGAACACTTGATTAGTGCAGCGAAAACTGCCGGGCTCGATGCCGACCGTCTAACGGCCCTGGTGCGGGGCGCGTTCGAGGCCACTCGCTGACGCTGGCGCCGGTAGACTTTTGGCCATGAGCATCCCCACGCCCTATGAAGACTTGCTGCGCGAAGTACTAGCCAGCGGTGTAGCTAAGTCGGACCGTACTGGCACTGGAACTCGCAGCGTATTTGGCCGCCAAATTCGCTTTGATTTGGCAAAGGGTTTCCCCTTGATCACCACCAAGCGAGTGCATTTTAAGTCCGTGGCGGTGGAACTTTTGTGGTTCCTGCGTGGGGATTCGAATGTGCGTTGGATGCAAGAACAAGGCGTCACCATTTGGGATGAATGGGCCGATCAAGCTGGCGAACTGGGCCCGGTTTACGGCGTTCAGTGGCGTTCATGGCCCACCCCGGGTGGCGAACACATTGACCAAATCGCGCAGGTAGTCGAGGCACTCAAAACCAATCCAGACAGCCGCCGGCACATTGTCTCAGCGTGGAATGTTTCAGAACTTCACAACATGGCACTGCCTCCGTGCCACGCGTTTTTCCAGTTCTATGTTGCTGACGGGAAGTTGTCCTGCCAGTTGTACCAACGTTCGGCTGACATGTTTTTGGGAGTCCCTTTCAACATTGCCTCATACGCTCTGCTGACTCATATGGTTGCTGCTCAAACTGGGCTCGACGTTGGTGAATTCATTTGGACTGGCGGTGATTGCCACATTTACGACAATCACGTGGAACAGGTTCAAGAGCAGCTTTCCCGGGATCCGTATGAGTACCCGCAGCTGACGCTCCTTCGCCATCCTGAGAGCATCTTCGATTACACCCTTGAAGACTTTGAGATTTCCAACTACCAACACCACCCCACGATTAAGGCACCGATCGCCGTATGAGCACCCCGGAAAATCCGAGCATTCCGCAGGTCATCTTCACTGAGGAAGTCGCCGCGTCCATGACCGGGATCGGCTTAATTTGGGCGCAAGCGTCTAATGGCGTCATTGGCAACCAGGGCGGTATGCCGTGGCACGTGCCCGAAGATCTTGAGCACTTCCGCAAAATGACCACCGGGCACCCCGTAATTATGGGCCGCAAAACGTGGGAGTCATTCCCAGAAAAGTACCGCCCGCTGCCGGATCGCACCAACATTGTGATCACACGGCAGAGTGACTGGAGCGCGCCTGGCGCCGTTGTGGTTAATTCATTGGACCAAGCGATCATAGAATCGCAATTTTCTCCGGGCGGTCAAAAAGTTTGGATCATTGGTGGCGGCGAGATTTTTGCGCAGGCAGCAGAAATCGCAGACATCGCGATCGTCACGGTTATTGACGTGGAGGCCGACGGCGACACAAAGGCGCCGGACTTGGGCGAGGATTGGAAGTTCGCGACCGTGATCCCGCAAGAAGGTTGGCTCACTAGCCGCACTGAAACCCGCTACCGCTTCACAATGTGGCGCCGGACGGAGGCATAAATGTCTAGCTTGAGCGTGCTAAAACGCCCCGAAGCTCTTTTTGTTTTGGGTTACATGCTGTTGCCGCTGTTCGCACTACTTTCGGCGATTGTGGGGCTGACCATGATCCTGAGTGGGCAGAAGATTATCGGCGCAATCGTTTTGGTGATCCTGACGCAGGTCTTCGTTTTTGGTTCCATGTGGGCGCTGCGGACGCGCAAACGCGTTGTTCTGCTTGAGCAAAACCCCGGCTCTGCTGACAGCTAGGTGGGGAGTCCACCCCCTCGCGCATTTTTGACGTTCGCTTTACGGTAGGGACAGATATTTTGGCGGGTTAAGCTGTTTCACGGCTTGGGAGGCATTTGATGGCAGGGAATTTTTGGGGTGCAGATGTGGCCCAGTTGCGAACTCTTGCGCAACAGTTCGGCAAGGCTTCAGACCTGCTAATGCGTCAGTCCTCGAACCTGAGCAGCGAGATCAATGGGAACCAATCGTGGAAGGGCGCAGACAGTGCGCGCTTCAAGTCGGAGTGGAACGGCAGCCACGGGGCGTTGATTACGTGCACTGCGCAAGCGCTGCGCAAGCACTGCGCCAGCACTGCACCAGCACTGCACCAAGAGTCAAAACAGTTAATGCTCAGGCCTCCGAACAGGAAAAGGCCAGCAACATTTCCACCGGTGCCGGCCGCGGAACTGACGCACCAATCATCCCCGGAATCCCTGGCGGAAATTGGTCCTTAGCCGGCCTCTTGGCTGGCTCGGTTGGCTTGATACGGGGCGGCATGGGCATTCACAAGTGGATCAAGGCGCCCTTCACTGTCACCAAGCTTGCTTCGCAGTACGGTTGGATGCTGAAGAACGAGAAAACTGCGTTTATACGATCGTTCCAAAAAGGTCTTCACCGCGTCAATGGCCCGGTATTACGCACGGAGCGGTTGATTACCAACGGCCCGTTGGACGACCTGCTCAAGCGTGGCACCGCGGTCAGCAAGTTTGTGGGGTCGACTGAAAAATATTCGGTGAGATCTGGTGGGTCTACCTCGCCGTACTGTATCCGTTCTGGGCCGCGTGGACCTACTACTTCAAAGAACGTCGGGCCGAAAAGGCCCGCAAGACTGCCGGCCTCTCGCACCCGCTTGAGTCACCTCACCAACGTAAGAATCGGCGTCGGGCCCGTCCAAAGCTCTAAACTGAAGACATGACTCAATCAGTAGGCCTCGTCGGTTGGCGCGGTATGGTCGGTTCCGTCCTGATGCAACGTATGCAGGACGAGGGCGACTTCGCCAACATCAACCCAGTTTTCTTCTCAACCTCCAACGCTGGTGCCAGTGCCCCGGAACTTTCCGGCGCGGCGTCTGGCAGCGCGGGCAAACTCGAAGATGCCTACGATGTTGAGACACTCGCGAAGCTACCGATCATTGTCACGGCACAAGGCGGGGACTACACCCAACGCGTTCACTCCCAGCTGCGCGAACGCGGCTGGGACGGCCTCTGGATCGATGCTGCGTCAACGCTGCGAATGAACCAGGACTCGATCATTGTGCTGGACCCGATCAACCGCGACGTCATCGACCGTGGGCTTGCCAACGGCACCAAGGACTTCGTGGGCGGTAACTGTACCGTCTCCTGCATGCTCATGGGCCTGGGCGGACTGTTCAAGAACGGGCTGGTTGAATGGGGCACATCCATGACCTACCAGGCAGCGTCCGGCGGTGGGGCGCGGCACATGCGCGAGCTCCTCACGCAGTTCGGCACGCTCAACGGTGCGGTCAGCGCAGAACTGAACGATCCGGCGTCGGCCATTTTGGACATTGACCGCAAGGTGCTGGAACAGCAGCGCACCGGCGTTGACGCCACTCAATTCGGCGTCCCGCTCGCCGGTTCGCTGATCCCCTGGATCGACGCGGATCTTGGCAACGGCCAGTCCAAAGAAGAGTGGAAAGCCGGCCAGGAAACCAACAAGATCCTTGGCACATCCGGTGACAGCCACATCGTGATGGATGGCTTGTGTGTCCGTATCGGCGCCATGCGTTCGCACTCTCAGGCGCTCACGCTTAAGCTCCGTGAGGACCTTTCCGTAGCCGAGATCGAGAAGCTGCTGGACGAGGACAACGAATGGTCCAAGGTGGTTCCTAACACCAAGGAAGCATCCATGGCCGAGCTGACACCTGTGGCGGCGTCCGGCACCTTGGACATCCCGGTGGGACGTATCCGCAAGTTGGAAATGGGCCCGGAATACATCAGCGCGTTCACAGTCGGCGATCAGCTCCTCTGGGGCGCCGCCGAGCCGCTGCGCCGTATGCTCAGCATCGCCACCGGCAACCTCTAGGACGCCAAGAACCTGAGATATTTTGCGGCCTGCTGCTCGAAATACTTTTGAGCAGCAGGCCGCATTTGCTCACTAAAGGCTAAAGGTTCGACGACGTCCTTAGGACCCGTGCACTGGTGCGCCCAAGTGCCGCACACTCGGCCTCCAACAACGATGGTTTTTAGAAAAACACCGTTGCCGCCAGGCACGATTTTTGCCGCGTGCTGAGGGTCCAAAACGTCGTCTCGATCCGCATACCCCAGGATGAATTCATCGAATCCAGGGAGTGCAAGGACACTTCTGGCACCGGGGACTTTGTGGATCCCGCTGAACAGGTCCGGCGCGCACCAATACTCCCGCTCGTTAATGACCCGCTTCTCCAGCTTGTCCCCAATGACTTCCATAGCCCGTCGGACTTCGGTGATGGGTAGTTTGCTCCACGAACTGAAGTCCGCCATGGTCGCCGGTCCGTGACTTGCGAAGTAACGCTGGGCAAGCTCGGCAACGCTCTGTTCGCGTTCCAGCCGCCGCGAGAACGGGATCCATTCGTTAAATTCTCTGAATAGTTGCTGATTGCCTTCCAGCGGGCCTTGAACCAAAACAGCCATACGGCACAGGGTTCCGAGCATTGTGATTCCACGCTGAGCCTTGGTTCGTTGCCCTGCGCGTTCCCACGCGTCAAACAACTCGGCCCGCGTGCCTCCATCGGCACCACTGTTCCTCGCTTGGGCTACAAGCTCCACTGCTACTTCGGCGCATTGATCAAGATCGGCATCAGTAATTTCAAGTTCCCGGAATCGGGACTTCATTGCCCGGTGCAGTCGATCACTTGTCAGCTCAAGGATCCAGCCAAGGTCCTCCGGCATTACCAGGTGGAGGGTGCCACGCATGGGCCAAGACCGAACGATCTCCCCCGAGTTGATCGCTGCCCGGACCGATTCGAGCGAGAGTTTGCCACCGCCGATATGAACTCGAAGGCCCACGGCCCACATTGCCGACGGCAGGTCCTGAGCCTGCATTGCAGTCGTATGCCTGACAACGTCTGCGGGTGTTGGCGAGAAGCTAGCCTCAGTGGCCAGCAGTCCTTGAGCTTGTAAACGCAGTCTCCCGATCACGTGTTCATCCTAGTCGGCGCGTTGGCCCGGGTCAGGTTGAGCAATAGCTGCTTAATCAACGCAGTTGAACACGATCCCGGCAAACTCCCAGCGACCATTCAGGCGCAGCATTTAAGCTCGATTTATGACCATCAGCGAATTGTGGCCTTTGCTGCGACCGCTCAGCAAGGGCCTTGCCGTACCCGCGTGGATCCTCGCCATCGTGGGAATGGGAGCGGCGTTGGTCGTCGCCCTCACCAGCACCATCCGAGTCTCAGCGGGACTGAATCTCCTCCAACTAGTTGGAGCCATGTGCGCAGCCCTCTCGATGGGAATGCTGGCTATAGCCGCCATCCTCCAGCCACCACTGAACACAGAAGCCCACCGCTGGTCTTTGGCCAACGAGCTACCTGCCATGGTCCGCAGCTTTTGGGCCGGCGCCCTCATTATGGCCGTTGGAGTTTTGGGTTTCGCCCTAGCCGGTTGGCTACGTGTTGATGGGCCAACCACCCAGTCGATCGCTTTCACTCAGGTGTTTTTGACTGGCGCTGCAGCATCCGGCCTCACCTACATCCTCTTGGCCAAAGCCACTCCCGAAACCACTGAATAAAAATCTCGAAATTATTTTTGCCGTGTGCCTGGTTTTGGCTGGTTCTGCGGCTAAATTGTCAGACCCTGCTGCAAGGCTGTGGCTATGGAGAGATTCTCAGCGTTGAGTGCGGAAAGTCTAGACGCCTACCGGGTGTTGATGTCTTCCGTGCGCGCGCTGGGATTCCCCCAGAATGGTGCTGGCACTAGGGCTGATTCCTTGGTTGATGTAGCTGCTCCTAGTGCCGGCACCATTGCTTTTCCTGTGGCTGATGCCGTGGATTCTGTAGGTGATGCTGTTCGTGGTCGGGTGGATGCTGCCTTGGATGCTCTGACAAGTGTTGCCCGGGTTGAGGCCCAAGTAGCGGCACTGAAAGTCCGGTTGCTTCAGGACATCACTGATGCCACTGACGTCCTCCTGGCACCGGAGGCTAGCCCTCAGGATAGGGCTGTTAGCCAGATGAGTATGGTCGCTGAGGTTGCGTGCGCGTTGACTGTTAGCGAAACCGTGGCCGGGACGCTGATCCTCGAGTCCCGGCAGTTGAGTACGGAGTTGCCGTTCACGCTGAGAAGTCTTCAATTGGGGGAGATTTCTTGGGCACACGCACGCATCCTCTGCAACGAAGTCCAAGGCCTAGAACGTGGAACAGCCGCCGGACTGGAAGCACACTTTTTGGACCCCGATGCTATGAACCCTGCCCGCGGCTGCCCACCAGGTGAACTAGTCCCGGCACGCTTCAGGGCCAAAGTAAAAGCCTGGCGAGAACGCCACCACCCGGCAAGTATCACCATCCGGCATGTGAAAGGTGTTGCTGATCGCAGGCTCGAGTTCACCCCGGACCGGGACGGTATGGCATGGCTGTCCGCCTACCTGCCAGCAGACAAAGCTTCAGCAATCTGGAACCGTGCCACCCAAGCAGGACGAGCACTCCAAAACCCTAAAGAACCCCGAACACTCACCCAGCTACGGGCCGACACCGCGACCACATGGCTCCTTGGCGGCACCGACAACAACGGCAACAACACAAGCAAAAACAACACGATTGAAGACGGCGCTGGTGAGGGGTTCACGTCGCCGCGGGCTCAGATTCAGGCGCAGGTTCTTGTGACCGTCCCAGTGTTGTCTTTGATGGGGGTTACGGAAGAGCCTGCCGTGTTGGACGGTTACGGGCCGATCCCACCAGCCATGGCACGTGAACTTGTCGCTGAAGGCGCCGAGACTTTTCACCGGGTTCTGATTGATCCGGTCAATGGTGCACCCTTAGAGATCGGACGCAGTAGTTACCGGGTTCCTAAGGCTATGCGGCAATGGTTGAGAATGCGCGACGGGAAGTGCCCGTTCCCAGGATGTAACAACAGTTCCCTGGACAACGACGCGGACCACATCCTTTCCTGGGCCAGCGGCGGCACTACTGGTATCAGCAACCTCGGGCAGCCGTGCAAGAAACACCACAGACTCAAACACTCCAGTACTTGGCAACCAACCATTGCCACTAAACACGAACCGCCCGGCTGGATATCACCCCACGGAAAAAACTATCCGAGTGAAACCCAAAACTGGGAAACACCCTGGCTGCCTCCAGATTGGGCTGACGAGCTGGCCGACGTAGCCTTGGAACAGCATGCCCAAAATTGGGAACATGCTCAGCTTCGCGAGCAGGAGAAACGAAGCAAGCAATGGGAGCTAGCGCTAGCCAGCCTGCTAACCCGGTAACCCACTAACCAGCGCCCCAGCACCGCAGCGTGAACGCTCAGAGTTCCTCGCCAATAATGAGCGGCTCCGCGTGCAGCTCGATACCGAAGGTGCGCTGTACGCCGTCGCGCACTTGACGGGCCACCGCCAAAATGTCCGACGCCGAGGCTCCGCCGCGGTTGGTGATAGCCAGCGTGTGTTTGGTGGAAAGCGAAGCCCGTCCGCCAGACTCGGACTCTGAATCGAGTCCAAAGCCTTTGCCAAAGCCTGCCCTATCGATCAGCCACGCCGCCGAAAGTTTCACCTTGCCGTCTTCCCCAGCCGGGTAACGAGGAGCATCGGCGGGCAGGCTTGCCGCAACTTCAGCATCAACTATCGGGTTCGTAAAGAATGATCCTGTTGATGACGTGTCCGGATCGGACGGGTCTAGAACCATCCCTTTGGATGCCCGGAGCTTGAGTACCTCGCGGCGTACATCGTTTGAGTACGCGCGCTGGCCCACCTCAACACCGAGGTGCTTGGCCAATTCTGCGTACTTGATGGGTGCGCTCATCCGCCCAATCGCTAACTGGAACTCCACTGTAAGCACCACATAACGTGGCGATCCTTCAATGGTGTTCTGCTTGAGGATCGAGTCCCTATAGCCAAACTTCAGCTCAGAATTTGTGAATGTTTGTACTGCATTCCGCTCACGGTCCCACGTCCGCACAGCAGCGATCGTCTGTGAAACGTCTGCCCCGTAGGCACCAACGTTTTGTACGGGCGTTGCCCCTGTGGCACCAGGGATTCCAGAGAGCGCCTCAATGCCGGACCATGCATGTTTAACTGCGTGTTCCACGAGCGCATCCCAGTTGTGGCCGGCCTGGACAACCACCGACACTCCCCCGCAGGAGTCCTCGGAATTGACTACAAAGCCCTCGGACGCAATCCGCAGGACCGTGCCGTCGTAGCCCTTGTCCGAGATCAGCAAGTTTGATCCGCCGCCGATGATCAAGAGTTTTTCGCCAGCAGCATCTGCTGCCTTTACAGCCTCAATGATTTCGGCTTCGGTCGCCGCTGTTACAAGTTTCCCTGCGGGGCCACCCACGGCTGCAGTGGTCAAGGTTGAAAGCTGTGTTTGAGTCACCTCATCAGCCTACCGCCCGGTGACCTCTTGTTTCCGTGCCACGGGTGCCAAGAAGTATGTCAGCACCAACATCACTAGAACAGCCAAGAGCGAGTGAAGGATACCCACGTGCTCGGCCAAAAGGCCCAACACCGGAGGGCCACACAAAAATGCGCCATAACCGATGGTGGAAACCACGGACACTCGGGCTGCTGCCTTGCTGGGATCATCGGCGGCAGCCGACATTCCCACGGGGAAGCCCAGCGATGAACCAAGGCCCCAGAAAATCAGGGCCACGTAGGCAAGCCAGGTGAATGGCGCAAATACAAACAGTGCCAAGCCAATCAGCGCCATTGCTGCACTCACACGCAGCACAGGAACCCTGCCAAATTTGTCCAACAAATACGTTCCAGCGAAACGGCCAATCGTCATGGAGGTAACAAAGAGCCCGTAGCCCATAGCGCCGTTGGCGTTGGATTCGCCATACCCATCAGCGAGCGCGAGCGCCACCCAGTCCCCCGCAGCACCCTCGGCTAATGCCAAGCCTAGAACCAGAACACCCAACAACAGTGTTCGCTTATCCCGCCAGGCTTGAGCCACCAGCCGTCGGCTATCCAGCGGTGCACTGTTTGCACTTCGAACATCAGCAGCTCCAGCGGCAGTGCCACCAGCAGATCCGCCTGCGGCGTGATCCAGGAGGTCACGATCAACGGCAACCAAGTCCGGTGTCAGCGTCTGGATAGGTCCGGTTTCAACACTGAGCGGTACCACCGGGGTTTTATCCGCCAAAAAGTATTTGGCGCCAATATTCACGGAAACTGCCACCACAATCCCGGCAGCCAGCAGATGGTAAAAAACTGGCAAGTGAACGGCTGCGGCCCATGCCCCAACACCCGCACCGAGAACTGTTCCCAGGCTAAAAGACCCGTGAAGGCGCGGCATGATGTGCCTGCCTAGTGCTCGTTCTACCGAGGCGCCTTCCACATTGGACGCGGTGTTCCAGCTGGCCGTCCCAAGGCCAACAATGGCAAGTGCAATGCCGGCCAACACAGAGCTATCGAAGACCGTGGTGGCTAGGCCGGTCAGGGCCAAACCCACACCAACGATGGTGCTGCCCAGATGGATGGTGCGCTTGGAACCGAGCCGAATAACAATCAGTCCGGACGCCGAGACGGACAGAAATGATCCAGCTGTCATACACAAAAGCAGTAGACCAATAGTGGCGGGAGTCAGCTCCAAGGCGTCACGAATAGCAGGCAGACGTGAAACCCAAGAAGAGAAAGCAATTCCGCTGGCCCCGTAGGCCACCACTACACCGTTGCGCCATTTCAAGATTGGCGCGTCAACAACCCCGTTCAAGAAATTTTCACAACCGCCTGGGACTTCATCAAGACTTTCTGTCCGCCAGCGATGACTGTCAGATCAATACGTGCGGTCCCGGCGTCCGGATCTACAGCACCCACCACACCACTGACCTCAATCGCAGCACCGGGCTCATCAGTACCAGTGGTGTCTTGAACGGGGACCGGCTTTGTGAAGCGTGTTTGGTAATCCACGACGGCGGCAGGGTCGCCAATCCAGTCGGTCACCAATTGCACTGCGGCACCCATGGTGAACATACCGTGTGCGATCACACCGGGAAGCTCAACCGCTGTGGCGAAGTCGTTGTTCCAATGAATCGGGTTAAAGTCACCTGATGCCCCGGCGTACTTAACCAGATCTTGGCGGGTGACGTTGACGGTAATGGAGCCGATTTCTTGGCCCTTTTCCAGCTCTGCGACGTTGATACTCACGTTTACTGTCCCTCTCCGCGAACCAGGATGGATGAGGTGGTGGTGGCGACGGATTCGCGCTCACCGGATGCTGTGGAGAAAATTTCGGCCCGGGTGCTGATCATCGCGCCGCTGCCCATGGCGCGGACGGAGTCCACGTGAAGTTCGGCTTGAAGCTGGTCACCGGCAACGATGGGGCGGTGGTGGGTGAAGCGCTGTTCGGCATGCACCACACGGGAGAAGTCAATTCCGGACGCTGGATCTTCGATGAGTAGAGCATCGGCTCGCTGCGCAACAATGATGGCGAATGTTGGCGGGGCCACAAGATCTTTGTGCCCTAGGGCCTGTGCAGCTTCAACCTCAAAGTGGGCTGCGTGTGTGGCTTTTACGGCGCGGGCGAACTCGCGAATTTTCTCGCGTCCAACCTCATAAACGTCGGCGGCCGGGTAGCTGCGGCCCTGCAAGTCCGGATTAATACTCATGGCATCTAGCCTATCTGGCGAGGGCTTGTGAGTAGCTACTTCTTGAGAGTTTTACGTATCTGACGGGCACGATAAATCAGCCCGGCCACATGAAGTAAAAGCCCGACGCCGATGACCGGCAACGCCGCCATCGCCAGGGACGGGTTGTGTTTTACGTTTCCCACGATAGTGATCACAATGCCTACAGCGATCATGCCCATGGCACCAAAAACCAAGGTCTTGTAGGTGTTGGAGGCAGTGGCCCAGAATTCGTTTAGCACCGTGCAAGCTTATCGCTTATCTAGAACAGCGAGTCTTGGACCGTGGGCTGCACAGATTCGAACTCACCCCATTCAAGCGCTCTGCCTTTGAGCTGGTTGAGGTCCACCACGAATTGTGGCGATTCCGGATCTCCCAAAAGCCGTACCAATGCGCACGCACCTGAGAGGGACAACAGTTCAAAGCCATGTGCCCCTTCGAGCAATGCGTTGGGGTAAGCGTGCCGTAAGCCCTCCGCCGGTGATGCCACCAAGTCAGCCAGCGCTGGACGTTCCCAGATTTGCGCCACCGGATCAAACTGCCCGGCTGTCAGTGGATGAGTTTGAGCATAAGGGCTCTCCAACACTTCCTTCGCCCGGCGAGCATGCTCGGTATTGATCTTGGTCAGTTCGCTGTCACTGAGCGGGCTCAGTAGCCCGGCGCTTTTGGCGGCCGAACGGATTTGTTGCGGCAGCCCGGCGTCGCGCGTTACGGCGTCTTCTAAAATCCGCACTGCTGTGCCGTTCTGGGCGGTGGCCACAAATTGGGCGACTACTGCCCCCTGTTCTGCCAAGCGCTGCCACTGGCGAAGTTTTGAGGCCGTGCCAACTTTGGTGCCACCGCCCGCGAAGGTCGCAACGTACAGCCAGTGCGGCTGGGACAAGTACTTCCTCAGACCAGCGGGGACCTGCCCCCCGCGATGCGAGTCATGCATCTGCCGGGTTTCGTCGCGGGCAAAGCATGGCCCACATTGATATCCGCGTTCCGCTGCGGAACCTTGCTGGCAGACTATCTCGTCGCGGTGAGTTTCATCGTGCACTTTGACGTATCCCAAACACCACTTGCCGGCGTTGATGGCCCGGAAACCCAACCGCACGCCAGGTGCCAAAGGAATGTCGGTGGCTTGGGCGTTTTGCCCCGTACTAAAGCGCAAGACGGGTGGGTGACCAGGGGCATCCCAAGCGACGGCGCGAAGTATTTCGGGACGGCTTACTTCCGTGTGACGTACTTCAGGGTGACCTGCCGGCGTCGAATTTTCCGCTTGCACGCCGGACGGCACCATGGTTTGGGAGGTGAGTTGCTTAGAGAGCTGGCTGAACGCCAAAAGCGGTGGCGAGCTTCATGATCTTCTCGGCGCGGCCCAAGCGGGGCAAGTCCGAACCGTCACGGATGACACGGCCGTTGGCCTCAAAGTCGTTCATAAAGTCCGTAGCCCAAGCAACATCTGAAGGCGTGGGGCTAATAACTTCGTTGATAACCGTGGTCTGGTCAGTAGCCAGGCACAACTTTCCAGTCATACCCATGGTCACGGTGATGCCTGTCTGCTCACGCAAGATTGGGTGGTTGGTGCCTACGGTGGGGCCGTCAATGGGGCCCGGCAGGTTACCAACACGGCTAGCCACTACAAGCTTGGCGCGCGGGTAGGCCATTGCTTCCGGTGTTGCAGCCATACCGGTGTCGCGGCGGAAGTCGCCGGAACCAAAAGCCAAGCGGAAAGCACCCTGTGCCCGGGCAATGTTGTTAGCTTCTTCAATTCCAAGAGCGGATTCAACCAAAGCCACCACAGGAGTCTTGCCGTCCATCCGGTGGAAGGACTCAGTGACCTGGTCAGCGGATTCGGTCTTCGCCAGCATCACACCGAGCAAGCCGGGGGTGCCGCGCAAACCAGCAAGGTCATCGGCCCAGAACGGACTAATTGCGTCATTGATACGTACCCAAGCGCTATTTCCAGCGTTCAGCCACTTCACAACGTTCTCGCGGGCTTCATCCTTCTGAGAAGGGTCAACGGCGTCTTCAATATCCAACACCACAGCGTCCGCTCGGGAGTTCGCAGCCTCAGCAAAAAGCGGCGTTTTCATAGCATTTACGAGGAGCCATGAACGGGCAATCTCGGGACTAATCGAACGTGTTGGTCGTGCGGACTCGGCGGCGGTGGGAGACGTCATAGTTCTACCGTAGCCCTCCGAGTCCGCACTGTGCCAAAGTTTCGCCCGTAAGGTGAGCAGAACAATATGAACACAACCCGTGCCGTGCGGTTTTGTTACAGTTCTGCGTCTTCTAGATCACAGTGTCTTGTAGACATAAGTGTGAATTAGAGAGCTGCGTCGATTTCCTCAGCACCGTCAACGAATTCGATGGTGCGGTGAATCGTGTCCGGGCGCTGGACCACAGCAGCCACCACCAGTGCAACGTTTTCGCGCGAGACGCTTCGCTGGGCCGGAGTGCTATCAACAACTGTGATTTTCGCCGTCGCACTTTCCTCGGTGAGCGCCCCGGGGCCCAAGACCGTCCAATCCAAATCTGTGGCCCGTAGGTATGCGTCGGCGGCTGCCTTGGACTCGGCGTAGGCAAAGAAGCTGTCCTCCGGCGGCACGCCATGGTTTGGGCCTGCCCCGAGGTAGGAGACCATAACGTAACGCTTGACGCCTGCAGCTTTCGCGGCGTCCATCGAGCGGATTGCCGCGTCACGGTCCACTGCGTAGGTGCGTTCCGGAGCACCCCCACCGGCGCCGGCAGACCATACAACGGCGTCGAATCCCTTAATTGCCTCGGCGATCTGCTCCGTGGTGGAGTTTTCAACGTCCAAAACCACGGGAGTAGCACCCACAGCGGTGATGTCATCACTTTGCTCCGGTTTACGGATAAAGGACGTTACATTCACACCGCTATCTTCGCCACTTAGTACACGCGCCACATGTAGCGCTACTTTTCCATGTCCGCCAATAATCGCAATTGAAGTCATGGTTCCAGCATTGCACTGCTCCCCCGGGGCTTGGCCAGTGATCTAGCCACAAGCGAACACGGGAATAGCCCGAAATTGCACTGTCAGAGACAAAGGCTCCCAGCTACTCCGGCATAATCATGGTGCGCAGATCAAGCTGACGCAGCACTCGGTCAGCGACTTCCGGGTCAACGTCAAGCTCGTTTCGCGCGGCCAAAACCTCTTGACGGGCGGCATCAAGAGCGATGGTTTGCACGGCGATAGCCAGCTCCCGGCCCCGCTGAATCTGTTCCTTGACTGGTTCGCTGCGAAGACTACCGTCCAACAATTCAGCGTGGAGACGGTGCATCTTTTCCTTAACCAGCTCTTTTTTCTCTTGTGGAAGAGCACCAATCAATTCACTGCTTTTGAGCGCCGCCATGGCCGCGGACTGTGCCCGGTGAGCCAACACTCGGGCAGATTCGCGCTCCTCTGAGCCGTCCTCTTGAGCCTTCAAAACACGCATCAACGCGGGCAGCGTCAAGCCCGGAATAACCAGGGTGGCCATCAGAACGGCACAGGCCACCACAATCATTTCGTGCCGGCCGGGGAAGTCTTGGCCGTTCGCGAGCGTCTGCGGCAAGGCCAGCGCCAAGGCCAAGGTGGCCAGCCCGCGCATACCGCACCAGCTCAGGATCAGTACCTCTTTAGCGGAGCGAGGCTGCCATGCGTCGTCCCGCCGCCGGGCAGAAACAGCGAGCAACCACAGCCACGCAAAACGCACAGCGATCACTAGGACACAAATGGCCACGGAGAAGCCGATCATGCCAAAAATCCCGGCCCCCTCGTCACGAACCACTTGCCGAATTTCCAGACCCACCAGCCCAAAAGCGAGCCCCGTGACAAGCAGCTCCACAACATCCCAGAAAGCGGTGCGGGTAATACGCTCCGCGGCGTCCTCCGGGCGGGCGTGGCGTTTGAGTTCCAAGGCCACCACCACCACGGCAATAACACCAGAAGCATGCACTTCTTCAGCCAAAATGTACGCTGCGAATGGGACCACCAAGGTGATGGCGCTCCGAGCAACCATGGAGGTGACAAGTTTGGTGATCAGCGAAGTCGCCCAGGCCATAACAACACCGACGGCCACTGCAAGCACGGCGCCGAGCAAAAATTGCAGGACCACTCCCCAGCCAAGTTGTGTCTGGTTGGTGGCAGCAGCCACGGCGGCCTGAAAGATCACAATGGCTGCGGCGTCATTAAACAGCCCCTCGCTTTGCAACACGGTGGTCAATCGGCGGGGCATGTGAACCCGCCCAGCCACCGACTCCACAGCTACCGGATCCGGCGGGGCCACCATTGCTCCGAGCGCGATGGCGGCGGGGATACCGATACCGGGGATCAGCAGCCAGGCTGCACCGGCAACTACCGCCGTGGTAGCCACCACAAGTCCGACGGCGAGCATCAGCAGCGTCCGCCAACGCACCTTAAACACTGCCCAAGAGCTACGTTGCGCTGTGGCATACAACAACGGTGGCAGAAACACCGGCAAGATCAGTTCAGGATCAAACTCAAAATCAGGGAACCCCGGAACAAAAGTCAGCCCGGCGGCGAGGATCAGCATCAGCACCGGGTACGGCAATTTGAGGCGATCCCCCAGACCCACTGCAATGACCGTTGCCGTAAGAAGTCCGATGATCAAAGCGAGTTGGTCCATGGAGCTATTCTCCTGCACTGCTCTCAACTAGTGGCACTTTCACAGCTGAGGGATTACCCGTTGCGAAGGTGCCACAGTTTTAACGTCTAGAAACTAGGGCATCAGCCACACAGTGGTGTTGGCTGGCAGTTGGCCGTTAGTCACCGGTGCTGAACTGACCGCAATGTCACCTTCCGGGAGTGCTACAGGCGCGGTTCCGAAGTTGGTGACACACTGCCACCCGTTGGGCCGCGTGAAGTGCAAAACGTCAGGGCTGCTGCTGGGGAGCCACTCCAGTTTTTCCTCGGACTGAAGCTGAGACCGGAGCTTTAGTGCTTTGCGGTATAGCTCGAGGGTAGAGCCTTCCACACCGTCTTGGGATTGCACGGAGTAGTCAGCAAACCAATGTGGTTGCGGCAAATGCGAGCAGCCGTCACCAAAACCAAAGGAGCTTCCGGTACTAGTCCATGGCAGTGGGACACGGCAACCGTCGCGGCCAACGTCCACACCCTTGTTGCGGAAGAAAGCCGGGTCTTGGCGTGCAGAATCAGGAATCTCAGAACCGACTTCCTGCAAACCGAGTTCCTCCCCTTGGTACAGATAGGCGGAACCAGGCAGGGCGAGCATCAGCAAGGAGGCCGCACGCGCCCGGCGCAAACCCAGCTCGGCGTTCACATCTTCACGCAGGCCCCCGTCTAGAAGCCAGCGTTTGCCAACTTGTCCAGACATAATTTCGGTTTCGGACCCGGAGGGCTCAGACCCAGCGGATTCAGCTAAGCCGTAGCGGGTGGCGTGCCGAACGACGTCGTGATTTGAAAAGACCCAGGTGGACGAGGCACCCGAGGCTTGGGCGTCCGCGAGGTTTTTGCTGATGATTTCTTTGAACTCATTGGCGTCAAAGTTGGCCTGCAAGAGGTCAAAGTTAAACGCTTGCCCCAGACCTTCCGGGCTCGCATAGCGGGCACGACGGTCTGTGTGCACCCATGCCTCAGCCACAGCGGTGCGAGGCGGATTGTATTCATTGAACAGCTTGCGCCACTCGGTGTAAATCTCGTGGACGTCGTCGCGGTCCCAAAACGGGTGGGTGCCATCTACAAAGCCGTCGGCGCCGTGTGATTTAGCCTCAAGCTGGGCCTTGCTGGGTAGCGGTGCAGAAAGGTCCTTGACTAGGGCGTGAGCTACGTCGATGCGGAATCCATCAACGCCACGGTCAGACCAGAACCGTAAGGTTTTGAGGAAGTCTTCACGCACTTCAGGATTGTCCCAGTTAAAGTCCGGCTGCTCCTTGGCGAAAATGTGCATGTACCACTGCCCCGGAGTTCCATCAGGTTCAACAATCCGTTCCCAGGCTGGGCCGCCAAAGACTGAGTCCCAGTCGGCCGGCGGCACATCACCATGGGGACCCAGCCCATCACGAAAAATGTAGCGGTCACGGGCAGCAGAGTTTTTGGGCGAGGCGAGGGCTTCTTGAAACCACTCGTGTCTGTCCGATGAGTGGTTGGGCACAATGTCCACGATGAGTTTGATGCCTGCCTCGTGCAAGGCGGCAGCCATCTCGTCAAAGTCCGCCAGAGTGCCCAACTTTGAGTCAACGTCGCGGTAATTGTCCACATCGTAGCCGCCGTCTGCCAAAGCCGAAGGGTAAAACGGACTCAACCATACGGCGTCGATCCCTAGCTCTTTCAAGTACGGAACCCGCGAAGTGATGCCCTTGATGTTGCCGATGCCATCTGCATTTGAGTCGGCAAAGCTACGCGGGTAAATCTGGTAAACGGAGGCTTGGCGCCACCACGTTGGCGAGGACATCCGATCGGAATCGGAACGTTCTGGCAAAGAAGCGGGAGTGGACAAGATGTTTCCTTTTACTAGTTGCTAGTTGACGTTGTTGCTGCTTCGTAGCCGATGAGCCAACGGAGTCCGTACGTGTCGGTTACTTGACCGTCTGAACCGCCCCAAGGGCGCACCACTAGCGGGTCAAGCGTCGAACCGCCCTCGGCGAGCTTGTTGAACCACTCATGAAGGACTTCCGGTTCCGCCGTACCTAAGAGCGAGAGCAACAAGCCCTCAACCCGGACACTTGCCTCGCCTTCGGCAGCATCAGAGCCAGAGATTGAAATAGGGCCCCGAAGTTCACCGTGTGCAATTGCTGTGGGCGGGCCATCCGTGCGGTTGAACTCTTCGTAAGTGAAGAGGGCAAGCTCGCCGCCGAAGATGCCCTGATAGAAAGTCAGAGCCTCGGCGGCAGTACCGGGGAAGCTGATGTACACAACTGGTGCAGTCATAACAAGGATTCCTAGAGCTAGAAGACAGGATGACGGTTCAGCTCCTAGCCTGAAGCGCCTAGCCACAAATGTCTAGGACCGCGCGGCAAACCCTGGCACAAGCGCAGGACGACGACGGGTGGTGAAGAAACGAAAAAATCCCCGGAACCACTAGGGTCCCGGGGATTTTGCCTGTAGCGGCGGGGAGGCTCGATCTCCCGACCTCACGATTATGAGTCGTGCGCTCTAACCAACTGAGCTACGCCGCCACGAATGAGGAAAGCCTGTGTCAAGCCGGTCAAAAACCGCCTTGACACAGGCCCTCATTCAGAGCCCCCCACCGGAATCGATCCGGTGACCTCGTTCTTACCAAGAACGCGCTCTACCACTGAGCTAGGGGGGCAACGAGTAAATACTTTACCGGATGTTTGGCAGTGCAACAAATCGAGAAGTGCCCATTTGGCCCTGAATATCGCGCAGATCACATCACAACCATTCCGGAGACATTTTCTACCCATTCCGGGGCACAAACCGGCGCAAAAACAAGGGCACAAAAAAGCGGGAGTGCACTGCCAAAGGTGCACTCCCGCTTTTAGGACTCGAAGCTATTTCAGCTTAGAAAGAATCAAGAATTACCACTTATTGCGGCCAGCGAAACCGCCCTGACCTTCTTGACGGGGCTTGCGGGCTCCGCCGTAACCACCACGGTCGCCACCGCTGTAACCGCCGCGCTCGCCGCCACGGTTTTCGCGGTCGCCATAGCCACCGGCGCTACGCTCGGAACGATCGCTGTAGGAGCGGCCGCCACGATCGGCAGAGCTACGCTCGCCATCGTTTTTGCGGAAGTCCTTTTTGAAGCCGCCGTTGCCCTTGAAGTGTCCACCACCGCGGTTATCGCGGCCGCCCTGGTAGGCTGCACGCTCGCCGGAAGGCTTGCGTCCATTGTCCAGTTCGAGGTGAATCAGCTCGCCACCAATACGGGTGCGGGACAGTGCGCGCAACTGCTCTTGGCTCAGGTCAGCCGGCAGTTCCACCAGAGTGTGGTCAGCGCGGATGTCAATGCCACCGATCTGAGCGGAAGAAAGGCCACCTTCATTGGCGATGGCGCCAACGATCGAGCCCGGCATCACGCGCTGGCGACGGCCAACGGCGATGCGGTAGGTGGCATTGCCCTCGGTCAAGGTGCGGGTCGGGCCGCGTGAGCCGAAACCGTCCTTGGAGCGCTCGCGCTTCTGGAATTCCGGTGCCGCCGGGAGATCCTTGACCAAAAGCGGCTGACCGCCCTGAGCCATTACAGCCAATGCTGCGGCGATCTCGGCAGCAGGTACGCCGTGCTCTTCTTCGTAAGAGGAGATGAGATCGCGGAACATCGAAACATCTTGAGATTCAAGCGTCTCGGTGATGCGCTCCGCGAACTTACCCAAACGCAAGGTGTTCACAGTCTCGGCGGTGGGCAAGTGCATCTGCTCAACGGGCTGGCGGGTGGCCTTCTCGATGGAGCGGAGCAAGTACTTCTCACGAGGAGTCATAAAGAGGATCGCGTCACCGGAGCGGCCAGCGCGGCCCGTACGGCCAATGCGGTGCACGTAGGACTCGGTGTCGTGAGGAATGTCGTAGTTGATGACGTGACTGATGCGCTCAACGTCAAGACCACGAGCTGCGACGTCGGTAGCAACGAGGATGTCGATGCGACCTTCCTTGAGCGCGTCAACCGTGCGCTCGCGCTGCTGCTGCGGAATGTCACCGTTGATCGCTGCTGCCTGGAAACCGCGTGACTTGAGCTTGTCAGCCAAGTCCTCGGTAGCCATCTTGGTACGCACGAAGGCGATAACGCCGTCGAACTCTTCAACCTCGAGGATGCGGGTCAGCGCGTCCAGCTTGTGCGGGCCCATAACCTGCAAGTACCGCTGGCGTGTGTTGGCACCGGTGGTGGTCTTGGACTTGACCGAGATCTCCGCGGGGTTGTTCAAGTACTGCTTGGACATCCGGCGGATCTGGCCCGGCATGGTTGCAGAGAACAACGCAACCTGACGGTCAGAGGGGGTCTGCTGGAAGATCTGCTCAACGTCTTCAGCGAAGCCCATACGGAGCATCTCGTCAGCCTCATCCAATACCAAGTACTGGAGTTCGGAAAGGTCCAAAGAACCCTTGGAGATGTGGTCAATGACGCGGCCCGGGGTACCAACAACAACCTGAGCACCGCGGCGCAAACCAGCGAGCTGAGGTCCGTATGCGGAACCACCGTAAACCGGAAGAACAGTGAAGTCATCGATGTGCTTGGCGTAGGAGGTGAACGCCTCGGCTACCTGGAGTGCAAGCTCACGGGTAGGCGCTAGAACCAGCGCCTGGGTCTTGCGGGAGGGACCGTTGAGGTCGTGAAGTTCAGCCAAGCGGGACAGTGCCGGTACCGCGAAAGCTGCAGTCTTACCGGTACCGGTCTGAGCCAAACCAACAACGTCGCGGCCTTCGAGCAGCAACGGAATGGTGGCTGCCTGAATGGGTGAAGGCTTCTCGTATCCAACATCTTGCAAAGCGGCGAGAACGCGGCCGTCGATGCCCAGGTCGGCGAACTTCACGCCTTCTTCTTCGAGCTCAACAGCAGGCGCTGCGGCTTCCTTTGGAGCTTCCTTAACGAATGCTTCTTCCGCGGGAGCTTCAACAGCTGCTTCTGCAGCATCAGTGTTGGTGTTTTCGCTGGTCACAGTCGCATCGACGGTTTCTACAGCTTCAACGGATTCGTTGGATTCGGTGGTTTCAGTAAAGTTTTGGGGCATGGGGAATAGTCCTCATTCGTAGGCCAGGCGGCGCTACTCAGGCAAGAGCTGAGCCGCATTACAAAAGCCAAAGTCGTCTGACTCGGCATAGTGAAACCCGGCGCTATTCCAATCCCATGGCAAGGCTTCTCGCTGCATCGTACGGCTGCTATCCCAGCAGTCTGTACAGCGTTTTCTTCCAGGACTTTGATTCCTGGCCGGCTCTTCCCAAATGAAACGCCCGCACACAAATTGCGGGCCCCAACTCGTACCAGTCCTGCCTCAAACATTGGGCAGAATAAAGGGAATACCGGAAGTGGGGGATGCTTCAATCATAATGCATCCGCCGCCTTGACCGGAACTTAATTTTCGACGACGGTCGGTGAGCTTGCGCACACCCTCACCTAGGTGAGGCGCTGCTCGAGCTTTTCGAATTTTCCCGGAAGATCCTCGTGGAGTACCAGCTCACCGTCAGCGGCAGCGTCCCGGAGTGCTTCAACGTCATTCAAGTCCGGAGAGCTGAACCATTTGCCAATGGTTACCCCGTGGCTGGGGACAAAAAGCTGGTGGATTTGGTCCCCAGCGGTGATTTGACCGGTTTTGAGCACACGAAGATAGCAGCCTACTAAACCCGCCTCGGTAAAACGCTTGACCCAATGCGGCTCGTCCAGCCAGCGCTGAAAGGTGGCGCACGGTGTTCGCGGGCCGGTGACTTCCACTTCTACATCCGGGCCAATCCGCCAACGCTCCCCGATCACGGCTCCGGTGGTTTCAATTCCGTCCACCCGCAAGTTCTCGCCAAAAATCCCCGCCGGAAGCTCCCTGCCCAGCCTGCGCTCCCACTCTTCCGCTTCCGCTTGTGAATAGGCATAGAGGGCCTGGTCCGGGCCACCGTGGTGCTGACGGTCTGCCTGAATATCCGCATAGATGCCCAGCCGATTGACTTTAACCGGTCCCTCAACGGGGTGTTTGTCGATGGCTGTGATTCCTACGTTTCCCGGATCCTGGCGCAATTGCTGGACCCGGCAGACTGCAAGAAGGGTGGCAGTTTTCATACGCAAAGCTTACGGCTGTAGCGAGAATTTAGGGATCAAAACGGTAGCCCATACCCGCCTCGGTATGAAGGTGCCGGGGCGCGGACGGGTCAGCTTCGAGTTTGCGACGCAATTGAGCCATATATACACGTAAGTATTGTGTTTCCTTCGCGTAGGCCTGCCCCCACACTTGGACCAAGAGCTGCTGCTGAGTCACAAGCTTGCTTTGATTCCTCACCAGAATTTCTAGGATGCTCCACTCGGTGGGCGTCAGGCGAACAGGTTCATCACCCTTGGTAACTTTGCGAGCGGCCAGGTCCACCACAAACTCGGCGGTAGTCACCGAAGGAACACCCGGTTCCGCTTCCGAACGGCGTGCCGCAGCACGCAAGCGGGCTAATAGTTCGTCCAGTCCAAAGGGTTTGGTGATGTAGTCGTCAGCTCCGGCGTCGAGCGCCTCCACTTTGTCCTCAGAACCGTGCCGGGCGGACAACACCAGAATGGGCACTTGGCTCCAGCTGCGCAACCGCCGAATGACTTCGATTCCATCCATGTCCGGCAGGCCCAAGTCCAAAACCACCATGGCGGGCGGGTCCGCTTGGGCTTCGGCAAGCGCTGCTTCACCGCTGGCGGCCAGAGTGGGAGCGTAGCCGTGGGCGCGTAAGTTGATTTTCAGCGCGCGGCCAATCCCGCCTTCGTCCTCAACAATAAGTACCTTGATCATTCGCTGGCCTCTGCGTCTAGGTTTTGTACCGGCGGCTCGTATAGCGGCAGGGTCAGGGTCACCGTCAGCCCGCCGCCCGGCGTCGGCTCGGCACCAAGTGTGCCTCCCATTGCTTCGCTGAGTCCCTTGGCAACGGCGAGCCCAAGGCCCAAACCGTGCGCGGCGCCGTCGTCCAATCTTTGGAAGGGGCGGAACATCACGTGAAGCTTTTCCGGATCAACCCCAGTACCGTGATCGGCGATGATTAACTGCGCCGCAGGGCTGCCCTCGGCTGACCTCCCGGCCACGTCACGAATTTCGATGGCTTGACCCGGCGCGTATTTAAGCGCATTTTCTAACAAGTTAGCCACCACTCGTTCGAGCATCCCGATGTCTGCCAGCACCGGCGTCGCTGCGGGGCTAAGTTCGATGTGGATAGTGCTGGTGTCTAAACCACGCATTGCCTCAGGCAGGGAATCAGCCCACATCACTGGGGCTAGAAGTGGGGTGGCGGAATCGGCGCTGAGTCTGGACATATCCAGCAGGTTGCCCACCAGATGGTCCAGCCGGTCAGCATAATCTTCGATGGTCTCGAGCAGTTCGCTCCGATCCTCGGCTGGCAGCTCAACACCGGGCTGCCGCAGACTACTGACCGCGAGTTTGATCCCCGAGAGCGGAGTGCGCAAGTCATGCGAGACGGCCCGCAAAATGGCTGTGCGCATGGAATTACCTTCTTCGAGCCGAGCATTATCCTGCTGGGTTTGAACCAGTTCACGCCGTTCCCGTATGGCCACCAAGTAAGCGCCGAAGGCATTAAGCAGCCGCTGTTGCGCCGGGCCCGGTGCCGTGCCGCGCAACAGCAGCGTGTATTGAGAGTCGACGACGGCGGTACTGTCCGCGGAGGCGTGCGTCATCGGCGGGTTCTCACCGGAACTCGCCAAGACTTTCCAATGGCCCTCCCCCGTGTTCAGTTGTTTGAGCAAGGTGATAGCTGGGACGTTGAGAG
Source organism: Pseudarthrobacter sp. J1763 (assembly GCF_050490295.1). Taxonomy (NCBI): domain Bacteria; kingdom Bacillati; phylum Actinomycetota; class Actinomycetes; order Micrococcales; family Micrococcaceae; genus Pseudarthrobacter; species Pseudarthrobacter sp. J1763. Next base: position 39,610 of record NZ_JBNPEN010000007.1, read on the forward strand.
CATCACGAACCCGGTCCAAAAATGCTGAGAGAGTTCCTCCACTGGCCAGAATCTGGAGGGCCAGCTCACTGAGGGAGTGCGCTTCTTTGCTAGCTGCTTGGGCTTGGATGGCTCGGCGCCTTGCCGTTCCTACAGCAACAGCCATGGAGCAGGCTACGGCGAGGAACATCACGAGGGTAAAGAGTGTGGACGGGTCTGCGATGGAAAAGGTGTGGACGGGCACGGCCGAGAAGTAGTTCAGCAGCAGAAAGCCCAGGATGGAGGCCACCACTGCGGCCCATACTCCCCCAATGGCGGCAACTGTCACTGCCGCGGCCAAGTGCAAAAGCATCACAATGTTGAAATTGCGATAGTTGGCAGCGGACACAGCTAGTTCAACTGTCGCCGGGAGCACCAGCGCTAGGACCAGGCCACCCCAGCGCCGGTTGAAGAGGGAACGCATGTTCTCAGTGTCCCAGTTCATGACGTGCAGCAGTTCAGCAAGTGCGGCAATTCAGGCTACGCAGTGGCCTGAACCGCGGCCCGGCCCAGCGGTCGGTACGCGATGAACCAATAAATCAGCATGGCGATGCCGCACAAGACTCCTGGACTCGAGGCCATCAACTGCCATTGCGTCTGAGGATCTTTGCCCCACTCGCGCGCACCAGCCATCATGGTCAGGTACTTCGGCGTCAGGTAAAACACCACTGTTGTGACCGAAAGGATGATCCATCCTGCAATGCGCATTCCGCCGCGGCGGGCAGGCATACGGTGCATGGCAAAGCCCATCGAGGGCAACGCCACAGCAATCCACACCCAGTGGTGGGACCACGAAACCGGGCTGATCAGGAGCATCAAAAGAGCGGTGGCGGAGACTGCCACAAAGTTTTCCCGTGCGGCGAGGGCCCGGTGTATCACCAATGCGGCAAGAACAGTCAAGGCGATGGCAATGAGCATCCATAACGCGCTGGTCAGCCCAGAATCAGGCAGGCCCAAGTGCAAAAGCAGACCCTTGACGGAGAGATTATCCATGTAGGCCGGGCCACCGATGCGGCCCGTGTCAGGAAGAATTTTGGTCCAGAACGTCAGCGACGCATTCGGAATAATCGCCCAAGCCAGTGCAATGGAGCCAAAGAAACCGGTGGCCATCCAGCCGAGTGCTTTAAAGTCTCGCCGGACTAAAAAGTACAAACCAAAAGCCAGCGGAGTCAGTTTGATACCAGCGGCTATACCGATCAGGAGTCCGGCCGGCCAACGGAAAGTCCGCCCCTGAGCGCTCCGAGACAAGACCTTGTTGTACAGGGCAAAGTCGGCCAGGATCAGCCCCATCAAAATGATGTTGATCTGGCCAAAGTCAAAGGTGTCCCGCCAAGGTCCCAAGAGCAGGACTGCCGCAGCACCGCCCAAGGCAGCTGTCCGGAATCGCCAGTCGGTAACAGCGGTCCGCCACGTGCGGTAGCCAAAAAGGTGCCGCGACAGCCACGCTGAAACCACTAAAGCGCCCACCAGCGCGGCGCTAGTGAACACCACAATTCCAGCACCAAAACCGATGCTCGCAAGCCCGGCAAATAGCAGCGCCGCGAACGGTGGGTAGGTAAAGGGCAACCCTTCGCGCGGGGCGTACAACCCACTGACAGCGGACTCGCCTTGTTCAAGGACGCGGCTGCCGCCGTAGAAGTACACCTCAAAGTCGTTCATCAACGGGATGTATGCGGTGTACAAAAATCGCAGCGCCAAATAGATGGCAATTGCCCCGGCTGCAGTCGCGAGCCAGCCCCGCGCGGTAGAGGATTTCAACGTTTCTAGTTACCGATCGCTTTGAAAGCCTGCTCAAGGTCTGCGATCAGATCTGCTGATTCCTCAATGCCGCATGAGAGCCGCAAGAGGTTCTCAGGGACAGCCAATTCAGTGCCCTTGACGGACGCGTGAGTCATTTCAGAGGGGTAGTTCACCAAAGACTCGATGCCGCCCAAGGACTCAGCCAGAGTGAACACACGAGTGGCCTCGGCTACCTTGCGGGCAGCGGCTTCGCCACCCTTGAACTGCACCGAGACCATACCGCCGAACTTCTTCATCTGCTTTTTAGCCAGCTCGTGTCCGGGGTGGCTCGGCAGGCCCGGGTACAGCACTGCTTCAACCTCCGGCTGATCGAGCAACCATTCGGCTACAGCTTGACCGTTCTCCGAATGACGATCCATACGGACACCAAGGGTTTTCAGGCCGCGCGTGGTGAGGAAGGCATCCATCGGTCCTGACACGGCACCGGCAGCGAACTGCATAAACTGCACCTTTTCTGCCAGCTCAGCATCGTTGAGGACCACGGCGCCCCCCACCACATCAGAGTGCCCACCGATGTACTTCGTGGTGGAGTGAACCACCACGTCGGCGCCTAAGGCGAGCGGGTTCTGCAAATAGGGAGACGCGAAGGTGTTGTCCACGACCAGGTGGGCACCGGCGTCGTGCGCTACTTTGGCGAGCGCCTCGATGTTGGTGATTTTCATCATCGGGTTCGACGGCGTCTCCACCCAAACCAGCCGGACCTTCCCTGCCGCTTGGGCCACGGCAGCCGCGGTTGCCTCGAGGTTGGACATATCAACGGCGCTGTGGCCGATGCCCCATTCGGAGTGAATACGGCTGATCAGCCGGTACGTTCCGCCGTAAGCGTCGTTGCCCAAAACAATGTGATCCCCCGGACGGCAGAGGGCACGAATCAACGAATCCTCCGCTGCTAAGCCCGAGCCGAAGGAATAGGCGTGGTTTCCACCTTCAACTGCAGCGAGCTGCTCTTGCAGAGCGTCACGGGTGGGGTTTCCGCCACGGCCGTATTCGTAACCGTCACGCAGCCCACCAATTCCGTCTTGGGCGTAGGTGGAGGAGAAATGCAATGGTGGCACAACGGCACCGGTACGCGGCTCAAAAGCTTGGCCAGCGTGCACGGCGGTGGTGTTGAATCCTGCGTTCTCTGGAACAGTCATGGCAGTCCTTTCGCTGATGCTCGCTGTAAACCGCGAGCGCCGAGGTGGGTGAGTGTTAGTGGCTGAGGTAGCCGAGCAGATCGTGGCGGGTCACAATGCCCACAGGTGCGCCCACAAAGGTGACCATCACAGTGTCTGCTTCGGAGAGGAGCTCGCGGGCCGTGGCGATCGATTCCAATGAACCAATCACCGGCAAGCGCTCCCCCATGTGTTCGGATATTTTGTCCGTGAGCTGGGCTTCACCGCGAAAGAGTTTGCTGGTCAGGGTGCGCTCATCCACTGAGCCAAGGACTTCACCCATAACTACTGGCGGTTCTTGGGAGAGCACGGGGATGTGGCTCACGCCGTATTCGTTCATGATGTTGATAACGTCACGGACGGTTTCATTCGGGTGAATGTGAACAAGGTCCGGCATTCCGCCAGTCTTGTATTCAAGGACCGATCCAACGGTGTCCTCTTCACCACCGGGCAAAAAGCCGTAAGAACGCATCCACTGATCATTGAAAATCTTGCCCAGGTAGCCGCGGCCGGAATCCGGCAGGATGACCACAACAATGGCGTCTTCTGGCAAGTCCTTAGCCGCTTCAAGGGCCGCGACCACGGCCATCCCTGAGGATCCGCCAACCAGCAGGCCTTCTTCGCGGGCCAGACGCCGAGTCATCACAAAGGAATCAGAATCGCTGACGGCGATCACTTGATCCGGGACTGTTTTGTCATAGTTTTCTGGCCAGATGTCCTCACCAACCCCCTCAACAAAATAGGGCCGGCCAGTTCCTCCGGAGTACACGGAACCTGTGGGGTCGGCGCCGATAATTTTCACAACGCCGCCTTCAGACTCCGGGCGGTCAGCAGAAACATCCTTGAGGTAGCGTCCCGTGCCGGTGATGGTGCCACCGGTTCCGGCGCCAATCACCACATGGGTGACTTTGCCGTCCGTGTCATTCCAAATCTCCGGCCCGGTGCTCTCATAGTGGCTGCCCGGTGCTGCCGGGTTAGAGAACTGATCGGGTTTGTAGGCGCCGGGAATTTCGCGGACTAAGCGGTCTGAAACGCCGTAGTAGCTTTGGGGGCTGTCTGGGGCTACCGATGTTGGCGTCACCACAACTTCTGCCCCGTAGGCCGCGAGGACTGCGCGTTTGTCTTCGCCCACCTTGTCAGGGACCACAAAAATGCACTTGTAGCCCTTTTGCTGTGCCACAAGTGCCAGCCCAACCCCGGTGTTGCCCGAGGTGGGTTCCACAATGGTTCCGCCGGGCTGTAGTTTGCCGGATTTTTCCGCGTCCTCGATCATCTTGACCGCGATCCGGTCCTTTATGGAGCCTCCCGGGTTGATGTATTCAAGCTTAACCAGAACGGTTGCTTTGATGCCTTCGTTGACGTGGTTGAGCTTGATCAGCGGGGTGTTTCCAATGAGGTCCAGAACGGACTCGGCGTACTTCATGGTTCCAACTTTATCCGCTGGGCACTGAGCTCCACCCTGCGGTGCGAAGATAGTGCGGTGCGGCTTCCACACCTATCTCCGGCTTTGCGGCCTTTTTTGTTACCCGTACTGTTCCTAGTGCTGGGTTTGTTGTGCCTTGTTACCGGGCTCTTGCCTGCGAAATCGGCTTCCGAGCTTGCCGACCGTACTGTTCCGGTGCTCACTTTTGTGGTGGCTATGACAATCGTCACGGAACTCGCTGACGACGCCGGATTGTTCCGTTGGGCGAGCTCGCGGATGGCCCGCTTGGGCCGGCACAGTGTGGTGCGGCTGTGGTTGTTAAGCATCGGTTTGGCGTCTGTGATCACCCTGTTTTTCTCGCTGGACACCACAGCGGTACTGGTGACACCCGTCGTCGTTCTGTTGGCTTTGCACGCGAAAATTCCGCCACTACCTTTCGCCCTCACCACCATCTGGTTGGCGAATACTGTTTCTCTCCTGCTGCCGGTCTCCAATTTGAGTAATCTTTTGGCCCAGCAGCACACCGGGCTGACACCTGCTGCCTTTGCTGGGCTGATGTGGGCTCCGGCTTTGGTTGCTTTGTTGGTGCCGGTGCTGCTGCTGTGGGTGATGTTCCGGAAGCAATTGCGCGGCACCTATGCCCTCGCCAGCACTGACGCTGCCGGGGATAAACTCCTTTTGCTCGCTGCTGCGGGTGTGGTTGTGGTGCTGTTGCCGCTGCTGGTTTCGGGGCTCCCGGTCCAATGGCCAGCTCTGGGTGCTGCTGTGGTGCTTTTGGTGTTTTATCTGTGGCGCAGGCCGCACGTTCTGAGGATTTCCATGCTTCCGTGGAAACCGCTGATGCTGACGACGGGGCTGTTTATGGTGGTCGAAACCCTGCACGCTCAAGGGCTTGCCGAGCTGCTTTTGCGGCAAGTGATTCCCGGTGATGGTTTGGCCCCGCTCGTGCAGTTGGCAGCGTTGGGGACCGGAAGCGCCAATCTGGCCAACAACCTGCCCGCCTATTTGGCACTGGAGCCTGCCGCCGGTTCCCCACTCCGGTATGCGGCTTTATTGATCGGCGTCAACGTTGGCCCGCTGATTACACCGTGGGCTTCCCTGGCAACGCTGCTCTGGCACGAACGGCTAGCTGTGCTGGGGGTTCGAGTTCGGTGGAGCGGATTTGCTGTGGCCGGCATTGTGGCAGTGGTGATAACAATTCCCTTGGCAGTGTTCGCCTTGTGGTTGAGCGCCGGAATGCCTGCCTAGAACTTCCCTGGGCTTTATGTCAGTGCGGCGTGGGAGCATTAAGCCCATGAGTCTTGTTGAGCCCCCAAGTGCCGTGGCGGACGCCGCCGATGGCGCCACTCGGTGGGTGACGGACGGACCATATGATTTGCACCAAACCCTTGGCATCCTGCTGCGGAGCAATTCCGACCCCTCAATTGCCGTCCACCCAGACGGCTGGTGGATGGCATTCTCCACCGTGGACGGGCCGGTGACACTGCGCTTGGTTCAAGGCCCTCCCGAAGTTTCGGGGGCTCAAGTGATTGACGCCCAGGCCTGGGGGCCAGGAGCCGCGAGCGCGCTGGACAATTTGTCGGCCCTGCTCGGCGAGGGTGATTCGTGGAGCGATTTCGACGCCGGCACCTCACCATCCGGGACTCCGTTCCCTACTCCCCTGCCGCACCACGTCCTTGAAGCACGACGCCGAAACAAGGGACTGCGTTTACCCTCCACCGGGCGGATAGTGGATTCCTTGGTACCCACTATTTTGGAGCAAAAGGTCACGGTTATTGAGGCCCGGCGCGGCTACCGCTACCTCGTAAGACGCTATGGAAGTGTGGCTCCCGGTCCTGCGCCGGAGGGACTATTGGTGGCCCCGTCCCCCACCGATTGGCTTGCCGTTCCCTCGTGGGAGTGGCACAAAGCAGGTGTTGGCCCACAGCGTTCGGCAACCGTGATGCGGGCCTTGCGTTCCGCCGTCGCACTTGAACGTTTGGCGTTATTGCCTTCTGCCGAGGCGTCAGCCAAGCTCCAGACCATCCCTGGGGTGGGGCAATGGACGGCGGCCGAGGTGCTCCAACGGACTCACGGTTGCTCGGATTCAATCGCGGTCGGCGACTATCACCTCGCCAAGTTTGTGGGTTTTGCGCTCACTGGCCAACGCACTGACGACGCCGGAATGCTGGCGCTGCTTGAACCGTGGCGCGGGCACCGGCAACGGGTGGTGCGGTTGCTGGGACTCACCGGTGCACGTGCGCCACGGTTCGGCGCCCGGATGAGTATCCAAGATCATCGCGGGCACTAGTTCTTTTGCGGTTTAGAGCCCCAGCTTTTCGATCGCTTCTTGGCGCATCTCCACCTTGCGAATCTTCCCGGACACTGTCATGGGAAAACTTTCCCGGACTTGGACATAGCGCGGAACTTTGTAGTGGGCTAACCGGCCCGAACAGAATTCGCGCACCGTCTCTGCATCCAAAGGATCGGCGCCATCTTTGAGAATGATGCAAGCCATCAGTTCCTCGCCGTACTTTTGGTCCGGGATGCCGATGACCTGAACGTCTTGAATGTCCGGGTGGCTGTAAAGGAACTCTTCAATCTCGCGTGGGTAGATGTTTTCACCGCCGCGAATCACCATGTCCTTGATACGGCCTTCCACCAGGATGTAGCCGTCAGCATCCATCCGGGCCAAGTCTCCGGTGTGCATCCAACCTTCCGGATCAATCGCCTCAGCGGTTTTTTCCTCTTGTCCCCAGTACCCCTTCATCACGACGTAACCGCGGGTGCAGAGCTCGCCGATCTGCCCCCGCTCAACCACCTCGCCCGTTCCCGGATCAACAATCTGGCTCTCCAAATGCGGCATGGTCCGGCCCACAGATTCGGTGCGTTGGGCCAAGGTGTCCCCATCCCGGGTCATCGTGGACACCGGAGAGGTCTCCGTCATGCCATAGCAAATGGCCACATCCTTCATGTTCATCCGTGAGATGACTTGCTTCATCACTTCCACCGGGCACAAGGAACCAGCCATCACGCCGGTTCGCAGGGAACTCAGGTCATAGTCGTCGAAATTAGGCAGGGCCAGTTCGGCGATAAACATGGTGGGCACACCGTACAGGGATGTGGCTCCAAAGTCGTGAACTGCTTGAAGCGCCGAGGTGGGGGTAAATCCGCGTGACGGGACAATAACGCAGCCGCCGTGTGAGAGAACGTTGAGATTGCCAATAACCATACCGAAGCAGTGATAGAACGGCACCGGGATGACCACTTTGTCCTGCTCGGTGTAGTTCAGAAGTGCACCGATTGAGTGGCCGTTGTTCAGGATATTGCGGTGAGTGAGGGTGGCGCCCTTGGGGAACCCGGTGGTGCCAGAGGTGTACTGAATGTTGATGGGGTCTTCCGTAGTCAGGCTCGCCATCCTCTCGGCCAGTTGAGCTGCTGTATGGTGTGCTGGGTTGACGCCTGGCGGGGCGGCAGCGGTTCCAGCGCGATTCCCCTTTCCACTCACCAGCTGCTGGTAACTCAGCTCAGCATCAGTCTGCGGCACGCCAGCAGTGAGTGGACCTGCCGCATCATCAGAGCCAGGAAGGAACACCAGCTCGGTGAGCTGAGGACAATTCTCCAAGGCCTGCCGAGCCATTGCTGGGTAGTCGCTGTTTTTGTCTTGAGGTGCAACAACCAAAGACCGCATGCCGTTTTGGTTGACCACAAACTCGAGCTCATGGCTGCGGTAAGCCGGGTTAACGTTGACCAGAATCACCCCGATCTTGGCGGTGGCGTACTGGAACATCACCCACTCGGCACAGTTTGGGCTCCAAATGCCTAAACGGTCCCCAGCCGCAAACCCACGGTTCATCAGCGCTAAAGCCAGCGCGTCAACGTGGTTGTTTAATTCCTGGTAGGTCCAATGGCGCGGTCGGCCACCTTGTGGGGGCTGGGCTTCGATGAGTGCTTGACGGTCTGGGAAGCGAGTCACCACAGATTCAAACTGAGTTCCAATGGTGGTCTCTAAAAGCGGGACGTCTTTGTCTCCGGCCGAATATGACAACATGTCAGCACGCTACCAACTGTGGCCGGTATTCTGAATCATATGAGCGAAATCGTTGATCTTCAGGCCACTTTCATCCCCAACGAGGGCGAATTTTTCCGCGTAAAACTGGCTTTGGAAATTGCCATCGAAGAAGTAACCCGCGAACCCGGTTGCCTGCGCTACGAACTCACCGAAGTGAGCGAAGACAAGTTGGTTTTGACCGAACAGTGGGCTTCAGAGGCAGATCTTGACAAGCACTCCAAAGGCATCGCCGTACAGGACTTGAACGAGTCCCTCAGCGCGCTGCTGGCAGAACCCGTGAAACTCGAACGCCTCTAAGCGAGCCGACTCCCCGAACACACAAGAATTGCCCCAAGGCTGAGCCTTGGGGCAATTCTTGTTTTGTTTTAGATCTCGCTAGTCCTAGCCCAGCCACGTTCTAGGCCTGCTACGTTTTAGGCCTGCGAAGCTTCAGAGTTGTCAGCCGGAGCATTCTCAGCCGCAGTGTTCTGGGCCTCGGCCTGGGCACGAGCCACGTGTGCGTGGACCTCTTCCATGTCCAATGCCTTCACGGCGCTAATAACTTCCTCAAGCTGCGGACCTGCGAGCGCACCGGGCTGGGAGAAAACCAGAACCTGCTCGCGGAAAGCCATCAGTGTTGGGATAGAGGTAATACCAGCCTCGGCAGCCAATTGCTGCTCAGCTTCGGTATCTACCTTCGCGAAGACCACATCACCGTGCTGTTCTGAAGCGGCACTGTATGTGGGGGCGAATTGCTTGCAGGGATTGCACCAGTCCGCCCAGAAATCCACCAGAACAATGTCATTGTCTTGGATGGTAGATGCGAACTGTTCACCTGTGATGTCAACGGTAGCCATACTTCAACGGTACGCCGGGGCTCCCCACTATGGCGAAGCCCAGCGTAACTTGTTCGCTCTGCGCTGTATTTATTTATGAATCACTGATTTGTCTCACCACGTGGTTACCTCACCATTGATGAGGCGCTGGCTTCCTTGCACCGGGGAGCGCGATGTTCTCGCGCCATTCGTGTAGCCATTCCGGCAAAACGAGATCGTTGGGTACGGAATCCACTTCAGGAAGCGCCAGAATCTCCTCGTTGGTAACCGGGCCCTTTTTGCTGACCAGCCGTGTGGCGATGTAGGCACGGGCGTAAATTTCGCCGTCGGCCACTACTCGCTGCTCAAAATAGATGGCCTTTTCATCCAAACCGATGATCTTGGACTCAATAGTGAATCTCTGCCATAGCTGCAGAGATTTGCGGTAGGAGATGGTCTGCGACGCCACCACAGGGGTCCAGCCCCGTTTGCGCATGGCTTTCCAGACGCCGGCACGAACCATCAGGTCAAAGCGCCCCAAGTCCATCAATGAAAAGTACATTCCGTTATTTACGTGCACAGCAATATCCACGTCGGTGGGGAGAACCTTCATCGGTAGTGACGAGGTACCCCAGATGCTCAGTGCGGAGCTGCGGGCGGAGCGGAACAGCATCAGGATGGTGCGTAGAAGTAAGTGCATGATCTTATGTTACTCACCAGTAACAACATACAAAAGCGGCTACACAGCACTTTATTTCCCGTGCTAACCGCGTTCGGAACCAAAATCTGACCAGGTTGCGACGAGTGTTCACCGCAACTTCACCGGGCTGTTCACCCGCGCAGGAAAAAATAACAAGGACTAACGAATTTAGGCAGCAAGGGAGACTGCAATGAGCACCATCGAAAAGCACTTGGCCAGTGAAGACATTCATGCAGAGGCGCTGAATCTTTCGGGACAGGATTATTCGGGACACGGGAATTCCGGACACACTGTGCCCACTTGGCCGCAGCTGACGCCAGGCCAACGTGTCGCTTTGCGCGACGTTCACGGCTACCTAGTGACGGGGATCGTGGACGGAATGACAGCGGACCGCTCCACCTTGTGGCTTCAGCTCGACAACGGCCTGGGCCGCAGGCTCATTCACCACTTAGACGGACTGAGTCTCCACGAGCCCGCCGTGGTCTAGCCCGAAGCTCAGCAAACAGAACTGAAAACACAAGAAGCGCCTCTCCTTGCGGAGAGGCGCTTCTTCACTTCTTGAGTGGCAGATGAGGGATTCGAACCCCCGTAGGCGTTGCCAGCTGATTTACAGTCAGCCCCCTTTGGCCGCTCGGGTAATCTGCCGAACTTCACTAGAAGTACCCTTGGTAACTGCTTCCAGTAACCGCGGGCAAGACAACTTTACAGAATTACGCCGGAAGAATCGAATCGAGGAGTTTGAGTCCTATAACTCAGGCTTCAGACTGGATCCGGGACGCTATTTTCGCCTCAAAACTGGCTGCTTGGTCCAAGGTGATCTGGTTCAATTGCACCGCTCGCAATAAGTCCTGGTGAACGCCGTCCATCCGGGCAGACGCCGCTGGTACTGGGCTCAGAATCACTGACGCAGCCACAGCAGCTGCTGCCAGAGCGGTTCCAGCAGTAGCCACGAATGCCTTACCCGCCGCAACGGAGCTAGCAGTGACATCAGTGATGCGCTTGCGTGCCATGATTTTTGCCTCTCGAGTTGGTCCTTCACTATGAACAACTCTGCGCACCAAAGATAGGTTCCAGCCCCACGTTCGCTTTGAGGGAACTGTGAATCTATGCCTGCAAAGGCCAGTTCGTACTAGGCTGGTGGGCAGAATCCCCCTATCCACGTACTGAAGGAGAGTCATGGCAGGCGAGTCCACATTCGACGTCGTAAGCAAAGTAGACAAGCAGGAAGTTGCCAACGCGCTGAACCAAGCGCAGAAGGAAATCGCCCAGCGATACGACTTCAAAGGCGTTGGCGCTGAAATCGACTTCAGCGGCGAAAAAATCCTGATGAAGGCGAACGCTGAAGAACGTGTTTTGGCAGTGCTGGACGTCTTCCAGTCCAAGCTGATTAAGCGCGGTATTTCGCTTAAGTCCTTGGACAGCGGGGAGCCCTATCCCTCCGGCAAGGAATACCGCTTGGAGGCTTCCATCAAGGAAGGTATTGCTCAGGACATCGCCAAAAAGATCAACAAGCTGATCCGCGACGAAGGCCCCAAGTCGGTCAAGTCCCAGATTCAGGGCGACGAACTTCGCGTCTCCTCCAAGTCGCGTGACGACCTGCAGGAAGTCATGGCTATGTTGAAGAACTTCGAAGAGACCGATCTTCAGTTTGTGAACTTCCGCAGCTAATAGCTGCACTGCCTGCCCCGCGAAGTTCTGCGGGGCCGCGGATGATTGAACTGGGTCCCGGGAGAGGAACCACCATTGCGCAAGCTCGTCTACTACGTTGCCACTACGCTGGACGGTTTCATTGCCGGGCCCGACGGCGGGGATCCAAGCGGGGCTAGCTTTTTCCCGATTACCCCGGACGTCATCGACTTCATCGTGACGCACTACCCAGAAACTCTTCCGGGTCCTGCCCGCACAGCTCTGGGAATTGATGGTCCTGGTCAAAGCTTTGACACCGTCCTAGAGGGCCGCGGATCCTACGAAATCGGCTTGGCCGCCGGGCTCACTGACGCCTACCCTCATCTGCGGCACCTGGTTTTCTCGTCCACGCTCGAGAGCGAAGACCCGGACGTTGAGATCGTCAGCAAGGACGCCATAGAACGAGTCCGCGCGCTCAAAGCCGAAGCAGGCAAGGACCTCTGGCTGGTGGGCGGCGGTACTCTTGCGCACTCACTATTGCCCGAAATTGATCGTCTGATCTTGAAACAAAACCCTTCGGTCATCGGCTCCGGAATCCCGCTATTTGCTGGCGCGTTCCAGGCTCACAGTTTCAGTCCGATTGACGAAATCACGCTTGAGTCAGGGGTTCGCGTCTTGACGTTCGATCGGTCCGAAAACTCGTAACTCACCGACCGGGATTCAATTAGGGCACGTCAGTTTTGCTTAATACCTTTCACTCGGTAATGTTCCTTCTTAGTTGGACCTTGGTTAGGGTCCCCTAAGCCAAGGATCTGTTCATGCTCGGGAACTTCCTCATCGGACTCCGGGAGGGCCTCGAAGCATCGCTCATCGTCGTAATCCTCATCGCTTATCTGATCAAGACCGGTCGCACTCATCTGCTTCCGCGCTTGTGGATTGGTGTGGGCGCAGCGGTTGCCGTGAGCATCGGCTTCGGCGCACTGCTCACCTACGGCCCACGCGGACTGACCTTCGAAGCTCAGGAAGCGATCGGCGGGTCACTGTCCATCGTTGCTGTTGGCCTCGTAACTTGGATGGTCTTCTGGATGGCCCGCACTGCCCGAACTATGGGGTCTAACTTGCGCGGAAAAATCGACGATGCTGGCCGTGGCGCCGCGTGGGGCATTGTTCTGGTTGGTGCACTCTCGGTGGGCCGCGAAGGTCTAGAAACCGCTTTGTTCTTGTGGGCAGCGGCCCAGGCCAGTGGGGAGAACACCATCCCGCTGGTGGGCGCACTCCTTGGTTTGGCTCTTGCGGTTCTGCTCGGATTCCTCCTGCACCGCGGCGTGATCAAGATTCGGCTCGACCGATTCTTCACGTGGACCGGCGCCATTTTGATTGTGATCGCCGGTGGCGTGCTCGCCTACGGAATCCATGACCTCCAAGAGGCCGGCATCCTTCCGGGTTTGCACCGGCTGGCCTTTGACGTATCAGCTGCCGTCCCGCCGTCGTCCTGGTATGGAACGCTCTTGAAGGGCACTTTCAACTTTTCCCCAGCCACCACGTGGCTGGAAGCGGCCGCTTGGCTGCTGTATGTCATCCCCACCCTTGCACTGTTTTTGCGCGCCAACCGTCAGAGCGGAACCTCCACGGCGCAGGCTAAAACCAGTCCGGTTCTCCCCAACGGACTTACACCGAAAGAATCTCAATGAGCCTCGTATCCTCCCCGAAACGCCAAAACTTCGCCGCAGCAGGTGCTGCTTTGGCCCTTTTGGCGCCGCTGGCCCTGACGGCGTGCACGGACAACACTGCCAAGCCGGCCAGCAGTTCAGCTGGCGGCCCGGTGGCCGTCACCAGCACTACGGATGCCTGCCAGCTCAGTGCCACGGGCGCCAAGAGCGGCCCTGTCACCTTTGAAGTGAAGAACGACGGCGCCGACGTCACCGAGTTCTACTTGCTCGCCGAAGACGGTCTGCGCATTATTGGCGAAGTGGAAAACATTGGCCCAGGCATCACCCGCAACCTGGTAGTCACCGCCCCTGCTGGAACGTATCAAACAGCGTGCAAGCCGGGTATGCAGGGCGACGGCATTCGCGCGAGCTTCACGGTGGAAGAGTCCGGAACCACGCCGTCGGTCAGTGCCGACGTGCAGAAGCTGACGGAGACCGCCACCGGCCAGTACACGGCATACGTGAAGGATCAGACGGAGCAGTTGCTGACCGGAACCAAGGATTTTGCTGCGGCCTTTGCTAGCGGCGACGCTGCCAAAGCCAAAGGGCTCTACGCCTCGGTGCGGATGCACTGGGAGCGCATTGAGCCCGTTGCCGAATCCTTCGGTGACCTAGACCCCAAGCTGGACCTGCGCGAAGCAGACCTAGAAGCTGGCCAGAAGTGGACCGGCTGGCACCGGGCCGAGAAGGACATCTTCCCGCCTGCCAGCTACAAAGCCATGACCGAGGCCGAGCGCAAAGCCATCGCCGACCAGCTGGTTGCAGACACTCAAGACCTCTACACACGCACTCGGACTGTGAAGCTCACCGCGGATCAGCTCGGCAACGGTGCCAAGGAGCTTTTGGATGAGGTGGCAACCGGCAAGGTCACCGGTGAAGAGGAAATTTGGTCTCACACGGATCTGTGGGACTTTCAGGCCAACATTGACGGGGCCCGGATTGCCTTTGAAAACCTCCGCCCGGTGCTGTTGATCAAGGACGCTGCGCTGGCTACCAAGCTGGACGCCCAGTTCAAGTCTTTGCAGGCTGAGTTGGACAAGTTCAAGGACGGCGAAGGCTTCACGTATTACAACGACCTCACCCCCGCTCAGGTCAAAACCCTTGCCGCCTCGGTGGACTCGCTTGCCGAGCCGCTGTCCAAGCTGACCGCCGCCGTTGTTCTCTAAGAAGTTGCCTTCTATGGGCATGTTTTCTCAGTCGAAGACACCGGCACCGGCCGAGGAGAATTCCGCTAGCCCTTCGATGAGCCGTCGCGGGCTCCTGACCTACGGCGGCGCTGCTGCGGCCGGTGCTGCCGCAGGCGCTGCCGTCACGGTGCTGATCACGCAGAACGCCGGGGGTGATGCGGCTCCTGCCGCGTCGGCCTCCTCGGAGTCCGTTCCCTTCTATGGCGCCCAGCAGGCGGGTATTGTCACCGCTGCTCAGGATCGTCTGCACATGGCCGCTTTTGACGTCACGGCCACCAACCGCGATGACTTGATCAGTCTGCTGAAGGACTGGACCGCTGCCTCCGAAGCCATGTCCGCGGGCCGCGAGGCAGGGGACACAGGCGCCGTGAACGGGCCTTATGACGCTCCGCCGGAGGACACCGGCGAGGCTCTCGGTTTGAGCGCTTCCCGGTTAACCATCACCTTCGGGTTTGGCCGGACGCTCTTCAAGAACGACGCCGGTACTCGCTTTGGGTTGGACTCTCGCCTCCCCGAGGGGCTGATTGATTTGCCTCACTTCCCGGGCGACGCTCTTGAAGACAACCGCAGCGGTGGCGACATTGTGATTCAGGCATGCTCGGATGACCCGCAGGTTGCCGTTCACGCCATCCGCAACCTGGCGAGAATCGCCTTTGGCCGGGCCACAATCCGCTGGTCTCAGCTGGGTTTTGGCCGCACTTCCTCAACGTCCCGTGAGCAGCAAACACCCCGCAACCTCTTTGGGTTCAAAGACGGTACTGCCAACGTCAAAGCCCAGGATGATGAGCTGCTGAACAAACATGTCTGGGTTCCCAAGTCGGCATCGGCTGGGGAGGACTGGCTCACGGGCGGCTCCTACATGGTGGTTCGTCGAATCCGAATGCACATTGAAATCTGGGACCGAACGTCTTTGGGAGAACAAGAAACTCTGATCGGCAGAACCAAGGGCAGCGGTGCACCGTTGTCCGGCGGGGAAGAATTTTCTGAGCCGGACTTTGCACGAGCTGGCAGGGACAATAAGCCCCTCATTGCCGCCGACTCCCATGTCCGTTTGGCGCATGCTCAGTCCAATTCAGGGGTGAAGATGCTGCGCCGCGGCTACAACTTCACGGACGGATCCGACTCCCTCGGCAGGCTCGACGCCGGACTATTTTTCATCGCTTTTGTCACGGATCCCCGCACCCACTATGTGCCCATGCAAATGGCTATGGCACAAAAAGACAGGCTGGCCGTGGAGTACCTGCGGCACACCGGCTCCGGGTTGTTTGCTGTTCCGCCGGGGGTTCAGCCGGGCGGGTTTGTGGGCGAAGGCCTGTTTAGCTGAACCGACTGTCCTGAGGCTTGTTCCCTGAAGCTCGCAAAAAGCGCTTGGTGCCTTCTAGCGCCCGGCCATACGTTCGAGCCGGGCAATCCGCTCCCGCATAGGCGGGTGCGTTGCAAACAGCTTGGTCATACCCCCTCCGCGGAACGGGTTTGCGATCATAAGGTGCGAGGTATTAACAAACTGCTGCTCTTGGGGTAACGGCGCAAGCTGTACGCCGCGCTCAATCTTGCTCAAGGCTGAGGCGAGCGCCAGCGGATCGCCAGTGAGCTTGGAACCGTCCTCATCGGCGTCGTACTCTCTGGTCCGTGAAATGGCCAGCTGAATCAGCGAGGCGGCAAAAGGTGCCAACAGAGCCATGGCAATCGCCGCGATCGGGTTGACGCTGCGGTTGTCCCGCGAACCGCCGAAAAATAGCATCATCTGGCCCACCGAAGTGATAACACCTGCGACGGCGGCCGCAACAGATGAGGTGAGAATGTCCCGGTTGTAGACGTGCATCAGCTCGTGGCCCAGGACGCCGCGCAGCTCTCGCGCGTCGAGCAACTGGACGATCCCTGCCGTGACACACACTGCAGCGTTTTTGGGATTTCTACCTGTAGCAAAAGCGTTCGGCGCGGAGGTAGGTGACACGAAAATCCGAGGCATCGGCTGGCCGGCACGCTGCGAAAGTTCCCGCACCGTAGCGTACAGCTCCGGGGCTTGGGCCTCGGGAATCTCAGTTGCTTGCATGGAGCGGATAGCGATCTTGTCACTGTTCCAATAGCCATAGAACGTGGTGCCAACACCGATCAGCGCCATAATCCAAATGGGTGTTGAGCTGCGGCTCCACAAACCGATCACAGCTCCTAGGCCCAAGAGCACCGCCCACAGCACACCAAAGAGTGCAGCGGTTTTTACGCCATTGTGATGGTTATGCACCGTGAATCCTTCCACCCAGTTTGAACTGCCCTACTCCTATTATCCGGCCGGTTGCACCAGACCAGTGTCATAGGCCAAAACCACTGCCTGCACACGGTCACGCAAATCCAACTTCCCCAAAATCTTGGACACATGGGTTTTGGTGGTTTGCTCCGCAATAAAGAGCTTTTTGGCAATCTCTTGGTTGGAAAGTCCCATGCCGATCAGCACCAGCACTTCGCGTTCCCGCTCAGTCAACACATCCAGGCGACGATCCGCGCATACCGGTTTGGGCCGTGACTTCGCAAAATCTTCAATCAGCCGTTTGGTGATACTCGGCGCCAACAACGCCTCCCCCGCCGCGACCACACGCACAGCATTCACCAACTCCTCGGCCGGGGCGTCCTTGAGCATAAACCCGCTGGCACCGAGCTCGAGCGCTTGGTAAATATAGTCATCAACATCGAACGTGGTTAGCATCAGCACATGGCTACCCGACGACGCTCCACCCAAAATCTGTGCAGCGGCCTCAAGGCCATCCATCACCGGCATCCGAACGTCCATCAAAATCACATCCGGCCTTAAAGTACGCGCCAAATCCACTGCTTGCGCGCCGTTTTCAGCCTGCCCCACCACCGTCATGTCCGCTTGAGATCTCAGCAATGCAGCGAAGCCTGCACGCACCATCGCCTGGTCGTCTGCAACAAGTACTTTAATCGTCATGTGCGTCCCTTTCCGGGGCTTTTGCTTGGGTCTGCTCAGCGGCAAAGTTACTAGTCAAACCAGTAGTTGTGGCGTTCGCGTTCAGTGGCAAGTGCGCCATCACTCGGAACCCGCCGTCCGGGGTGGCCGAGCTCTCTAAAGTGCCCCGCACAAGCTGCGCCCGCTCACTCATACCCCGCAGACCATGCCCGTCACCGGGGTTAACCGTTTTCGCCTCGGCCGAGGTCTCCGCTAAACCGGACCCAGCGGGGGCGATTGTCCCGGCGGTGTTGGTCACAGTGATTCTCAACCACCCGGCGTCGGGCGTCACCTGAACCGTAGCCCGGGCCGACGGCGCGTGACGCACCACGTTACTCAACGCCTCCTGGACAATCCGGTAAGCCGTCAAACCAGTGACCGGCCCCGGATCGATTCCAGCGAGGACCTCGGCATTGGGGCCCTCAACATCCACCCCGGCGCGAGTGGCCGCCTCCATCAACGCCGGTAAATCAGCCAACCCCGGTTGAGGCGCAGTAGAAACAGCCTCGCGATCGCTGCGCAAAACTCCCAAAAGCGTTCGCATCTCATTCATGGCCCGGCGTGAATTGGCCGCAATGTCCTCAAACTCAGCCGCAACGGCAGGTTCCATTCCCGGGTACCGGTACTTCGCCGTCGTCGCCTGAACCGAAACTAGGGACATTCCGTGAGCCACCACGTCGTGCAACTCCCGGGCAATCTGGGAACGCTCATCAGCGATTTGCCGCCGCGCCACTTCCTCCGCGGTAACCTGCCGCTCAACACGAAGCTGCTCGCGAATGTCCTGCCAGCGGCCAGTGATAATCGCTGCGATCAACAGGCCAAAGGAAATCGAAGCCAAAACCACCAAGTTTTTACTGCCATCAAAACTCGGATGTGCGGCAGTCAACCCAGCCGAGGCCGTAGCCGCAACCGCCACACTTGCAAGCCAGGAAGCGGCGGCGAGTGGCCATGATGCTTTGAGCCCCGCCAAAACCACCACCAGAATCTGGCACAGCATCGCCGGGACACTCACCGGGAAAGGCAACAGCGGGTCATAAACAGCCAAAACTGGCACAAAATACAGTGGCACTAGCGAAAGTAGAACACCCAAAGCGGGCCGGTGCAGAGTCAGAAAAGCCGCCAGGGAATGGCAGGCGCCCAGCAACAGCCCCGGCACAATCTCGAGCCCATACAGCGAAGAGTTCAATGACGACGAGACCGCCAAGAGCAGCAGGGACACTAGCAAAACAAGCACATTAAACGGGCCCTCCGCGGAGAAACTCGCTAGAGCTGGAAGGACATTGCGGACCCGGAATTTCATACTTCTATTGTGTGGCATTTGCATCTATTGCTCTCAGGCCGTTGGGGTGCGGGCGTCGTAGTTCATAAAGCCCGGCTGGAGTCTGCTGGCCAGCCACGCCAAAACAATACAAATCAATCCACCAACTAGCAGCACCCACCCCTCGGCTAAGAACTTGGTGGCACCGCCGGCCACCATGTCCCCAAAACGCGGGCCGCCAGCAACCACCACAATAAATACACCCTGAAGCCGGCCACGCAGATGATCTGGGGTAGCTGACTGCAAGATGGTGGTTCGGAACACGGAGCTCACAGAATCGGCGATGCCCGCAGCGGCGCAGCACAAGGCAGCCGGCCACAGCCAAATCTGCGGTTCGCTCCCGCCCGTATGGCTGGCCATCACCACCACCAGTCCCAATGCGGAAATGCTCGCGCCCCAACCCATCACCGAAATCACCACTGCCACACCCTGACGGTGGACCCGCCCCAGCGGCCCGGAGAACAGCCCGGCTAGGAATGCGCCCACAGCTACAGAAGCCAGCAAAATTCCCACTGTGCGCTCGCCGCCGCCAATCATCACGGCGCCGATGGCAGGCAATAGAGCCCGCGGTTGGGCACAAATCATGGCGATCATGTCGATGATAAAAGTCATACGCACGTTGGGTCGTGTGCCCAGAAAACGGAAACCCTCCACGACGGAGCGGACACCAGCCTTCCGGACTTCGCCCTGGGGCGGCATGGGTGGGAGCCGGAAGAGTGCCCACATCACAAAAAAGAAGGTCACCGCATCAATGGTGTACGTCCAGTGGAAGCCGATCGAGGCCACCAAAACACCAGCAAGCAGCGGTCCGGCAGTAGTAGCCAAACCAAAAGTGATCATGTTCAACGCGTTCGCCGCAGTGAGGAGTTCTTTGCGAACCAGCAGCGGAATCATGGCGGTCCGAGCCGGGGTGTTGATGCCCATCGCAGCACTCTGCAACGCTGCGAGGACAAAAAGTATCCACACGTTGTTGAGCTGGAACCAGGCCTGAATTGCCAGACCAACGGTGCTCAACCACAGCACCGAGGATGCTAGGAGTGCCACGGTGCGGCGGTCATGAGCATCGGCGATTGAGCCACCCATCAGCCCAGCAATCACCAGCGGTACCAGGGCGAAAATGCTCAAGAGGCCTACATAGACGCTCTCGCCGGTAATGCGGTACACCTCAAGACTGATGGCCACAATCGTCAGCTGGCTCCCGGCTGCTGAGACAAATGAACCTAGCCAAAGCCGCCGAAACGCGGGGCTTTCTTTCGCCGGGGACAGGTCTGCAAGGAGGTTAGGCACCGGACAAGCCTAGTGCGTGCATTTGTGCGGAGTTTTAGCGCCGGTCACTTGGTGGGCTCCCGGTCCTGGCCATGCCTACTGTGAGTGCTGGATCCTTGCTAGAGTCGGGCAAGAAAGGGGGCCTGATGGGACTACCTCGCCGCTTACTACTCTCATCAACGTTTTGGGAGGTCTCACGCCCCCGAAATCCGCTGACGCCAGGTCATCTCGCCATCGTCCTCACCGACCCGTCAAAAACCTTCGACGCCGGCTCAGCCGCCGACCTTCTCCGCTGTTACCGGGCTGCCCGAACGGCTTTGAGTGCGGTTCTTAATTCACACACATTCCGTTTGCAGTTTTCGATGAACTGGCACCCCGTGGGCAGTGGTGTGGGGGAACCGCTAGCCGAGTCTTCCACCCCAACTTTTCACCTCTTTGGGGACACAGGTCCCGGTGCGGCCCTGGCGCAGCCTGAACTTCTTCAATGGCCGACGGCGGAACAACAGCTCGCCTTGCCAGCACACCGGCGGCGCGTGTTGCGTGAGACTGAGCGCGAAGACCTCGACCTAGCGCTGCGGACCGAGATCCGCAGTGCTGATGCACAGGCGCAGGGTGCACTCCCGCAGACTTCGCTCCCACAAGGTGCAGGCACCGCAACTGTCTCCGTCATTTCACTGGGGGACGAATCCGGTGCTAGCTGCGGGCTAAAGGTGACGTTCGGCGTCGTACCTTCCACGGCTGGTGCGGGCGAAATTGGTGCACTGGCCCCGGAACTAGTGGTTGACCTGGCCGGGAAGCTCACGGCGCAGATAGAAGCTTCGCCGTACCCGGGTGTGAGTTGCCTTGCGCTCGATGGGCCCCAAGCAGTGATGTACGTGTACCCCCGATCCGTCACCGAAAAAACCAACCCCCTTCTCCCTCCCACATAGTCACCCGCCCTTCAGACGAAGTCGGTGCACAGCGCCACCTCTCCCGCCGAGGTCGGTGCATAGCTCCGCTGGCCTAGGTAATTTCCGGGGAAAACGGCGCGAAGCACCGACCTCGGCGCAAGGGGCGGGTGGGCCAGCTGAGACGGAGGAAGCTTAGGCTTGGCTTATTGCGACTTTCTCAAAATAAGTGTTTGAATGGGGCTATGACCCTCAGCACACATACTTCCGAAGATTGGGCAGCCGAGCTGCGCTCTTTGGGACGGCGTGTGACTAAACAGCGCTTGGCTGTGCTGACGGCCGTAGAACTGCACCCGCACTCCCCCGCCGAAGCAATTCTTAGCTTCGCCCGGGAAGCTCTCCCCGAGCTTACCGCACAGTCGGTCTACGTGGTCCTCAACGACCTCAGCGAACTCGGCATGCTCAGGCGCTTCGAGCCGCCACACTCCCCCGCGCTCTACGAAACTCGAGTAGCAGACAACCATCACCATGCCGTGTGCACAAGCTGCGGCCGGGTTGAAGACGTTGAATGCGCCGTAGGCCATGCGCCCTGCCTGACCCCTCATTGGTCAGAAGAATCCCGCCCCATGACTATTCAGATCGCCGACGTCCTTTACCAAGGCATCTGCCAGGACTGTTTGGCAGAACAGGCCCTGAAGCTCACAAGCCCACCAGAAAAAGCAAGTAACCCGAGAAAGTAGGAGAACAATGACGGCTAACTTTTCCGAGCCTGTTCAACATACCGCCACTACAACACAGACCGGCGCCCCTGTTGCCTCCGACGAGCACTCGCTGACCGCAGGTGCCGACGGTGTCACAGCGCTTCACGACCGCTACTTGGTTGAGAAGCTTGCCCAGTTCAACCGCGAGCGCATTCCGGAGCGGATCGTTCACGCCAAGGGTGGCGGCGCATTCGGTACCTTCACCGTTACCGGTGACGTATCCAAGTACACCCGAGCTGCGGTTTTCCAGCCCGGCTCTTCAGTCAAGACCGCTATCCGTTTTTCCTCCGTTGCAGGCGAAATGGGCTCCCCCGATACTTGGCGTGACGTCCGTGGCTTCGCAACCCGTTTTTACACTCAAGAGGGCAACTTGGACATCGTGGGCAACAACACCCCCGTGTTCTTCATCAAGGACGGGATCAAGTTCCCCGACTTCATCCACTCACAGAAGCGCCTCCCGGGTTCGGGCCTGCGTGACGCTGACATGCAGTGGGACTTCTGGACCCTCTCCCCTGAGTCCGCACACCAGGTGACCTACCTGATGGGTGACCGCGGCCTGCCGCGTTCATGGCGTGAGATGCACGGTTTCTCCTCGCACACGTACCTGTGGACCAATGCTGAAGGCGAGCGTTTCTGGGTCAAGTACCACTTCCGCTCCAACCAGGGCGAGCACAACATCACTAACGATCAGGCTGAAGAGCTTGCCGGTTCTGATGCTGATTACTACCGCCGCGACCTCTACGAGGCTATCGCCGAGGGTAACTTCCCTAGCTGGAACCTGCACGTGCAGATCATGCCGTACGAGGATGCCAAGACCTACCGCTTCAACCCCTTCGACCTGACCAAGGTATGGCCGCACTCGGACTACCCGCTGGTTGAGGTTGGCCACTTTGAGTTGAACCGGAACCCGGAGAACTTCTTCGCCGAGATCGAGCAGATTGCGCTTTCCCCGGCCAACGTTGTCCCCGGTCACGACATCTCCCCGGACAAGATGCTGATGGCACGTGTGTTCTCCTACCCGGATGCACACCGCTACCGTGTTGGCACCAACTTCAACGAGCTGCCGGTTAACCGCCCCATTTCCCCGGTGAACAACTACTCGCAGGACGGTTCTCTGCGCCACGGCTTCAAGCCAGCGTCCGCTCCGGTCTACGCACCCAACTCCTTCGGTGGCCCGGTCGCCGACCCGGCACGTGCTGGCGAAGGGTCATGGGAGTTCGACGGCGCGTTGGTGCGTGCCGCTGCAACCCTCCACTCTGAGGACAGTGACTTCGGCCAGGCCGGTACCTTGTACCGTGACGTGTTCGACGACGGCGCCAAGGCCCGCTTCCTAGACACCATCACTGGTGCTGTAGGCGGCGTCAAGAGCCCTGAGATCAAGGAACGCGCCATCCAATACTGGACCAACGTTGATGCTGACCTCGGCGCCAAGCTCCGCGCCAACCTGTCCGCAGGTGAGCCGGGCTCCGGCACCGGCGAGGCAGAAGCTGCCAACAAGATCTAAGGCAGTCCACCACTAAAAGGGGCCCTGCACCACGGATAAAACCGTGGCGCAGGGCCCCTTTTAGTTTTCTAAAAATCAGGCGTCGGCCGGAGCTGTCGTGGCGGCATTCGCACCGTCGCTAGATCCACCGTCACTAGATCCACCGTCGCTAGATCCACCCGCGACACTGACCCCGCCCGTAAAACCTGGCAAGTCACTCTTGCCCAAACGGAAGTCCAGGTTTTGGAAGAAGACATCCACCATCCGTGAGAAGGCAGCGGTGGCGGCATCGGCGTCGTTCATCACCACGTAGTCATATTGCAGCCCGTAGAAGGACGCGGCGAAAAGCCGGGCGTCAGTGACAGCAACGGCATCGCTGACACCTTGAACGCGGAGCCAATTGCGAGCCAACTCGAACCACAGCCGGAAGCTCTCCTGAGCGTCCCCACGTTGAACAGGCAACACCAGGTCCTGCATGGACGCCTCAAATTCGAGGCGTTGCAGGTTCCGGTTTCGCTGTTGAAGACACCACTGCCACGCGTTGTTGAGCCATTCGGCGAACTGTTCGCGGCTCACTTGCGAGACGTCGGCATGCTTGATGTGGTCCTGACGCGACTCGATGGACCGGACAATCTCGCCCACCAGCTGTTCACGGTTTCCAAAGTGGTACACCAACACGTAACTGCTGATCCCCAAACCGTCCGCGAGGCTCCGAAACGTAAGGTCCGCTACCGATTTGTCCAAAAGGTACGTCAGGATTTCGGCGAGCAGCTCTGTCTTGCGCTCAGGTTTTGGAGGTCGGGCCATTTCCCCATCTTAGAGATCGGAGCACGATTTACGGAACAAACGCCGCCTTATTAGTCTTCCTTGCTGCCTTGTGACGCAAATTCCTTGGCATCAGTAAAGCGCTCGTTCAGGCGTGAGTGGCGTTGCCCGTAGGCGAAGTAGATGATCAAACCGATGACCAGCCAGCCAGCAAAGAAGATCCAGGTTTCCACCGCGAGGTTTGTCATCAAGTACACGCACAGCGCGGCCGAGACGATCGGAAGAACCTTGCCAAACGGAACACGGAAGGATGGCTTGAGGTCCGGACGCTTTTTGCGCAGTACCAGAATGCCCAGGCTGACCACCACAAACGCGGAGAGCGTTCCGATGTTGATCATCTCTTCAAGCAGGTCAACCTTGGTCAATCCGGCAACAAGTGCGACGGCGGCACCACAGATGATCTGAATGCGCGCCGGAGTTGAGTGCTTGGCGTTGGTCACGGAGAGCGCGCGGGGCAACAAACCATCCCGGCTCATGGCCAACACAACACGTGAGAGACCCATCAACAGCACCATAATCACGGTGGTCAAACCGATGAGTGAGCCGAAAGCGATGACCTTGGCAGCATCGGTATTGCCCACTGCCTCAAAGGCGGTGGTAAGTGTGGGGCTCTCCGCCTTTGCTAGCTCGGTGTAGGGCACCATACCGGTCAGCGCCAAGGAGACCAGGATGTACAGCAGCGTCACTACGGCCAGACCGCCGAAGATACCGCGCGGAAGAGTCTTCCGCGGGTCCTTAACTTCTTCAGCCGAAGTGGCCACAACGTCAAAGCCAATAAAGGCGAAGAACACCAGTGCCGCACCAGCGAAGATGCCCATGGTTCCGTACTGAGCCGGCGCTGCGCCGCTGAGGAATGAGAAGAGGGACTGTTTCATAACGTCCGCGCCGCCATCGTTGGCGGTGGGAACGGAGGTTGGAACAAAGGGGCTGTAGTTCTCAACTTTCACGTAGAGGAAACCCACCACAATAACGAATAACACCACAGCAATTTTGATCATGGTGAAGACGTTGCCTACACGGGCAGAGAGCTTGGTTCCCATCACCAGAAGTACTGTAAAAATGGCAACAATCAGGAAAGCGCCCCAGTAGAGGTCCACGCCGCCTACGTTGAAGGACGGCGGAATATCAACACCTGTCAGCGCGAACACCTTGCTGAGGTAGATGCCCCAGTACTTGGCGATCACAGCTGCTGCAGTGAAGAGCTCCAGGATGAGGTTCCAGCCGATGATCCAAGCGAGAATCTCACCCATGGTGGCGTACGTGAAGACGTACGCGGAGCCTGCCACGGGCATGGCGGTGGCGAATTCGGCGTAACACATGATGGCCAGCGCGCAGGTAACAGCGGCGATGGCAAAGGACAAGGTAACGGCCGGGCCAGCGAAGTTTGCTGCGGCCTTGGCGCCCACGGAGAAAATACCGGCACCCACCGCGACGGCGACGCCCATAATCATCAGGTCCCAAGTACTTAGGGAGCGTTTGAGCTTGCGCCCAGGTTCCTCGGAATCGGCAATCGACTGCTCAATTGCTTTGGTCCTCATCAGATTCATGGTGTAATCCAGCATCGTTCGGGGGTAAAAACGGACTTATCCAGAGTATTGTCCGCCCATCGGACGTTCCCACACGTCCCACATAGTGAGACAAAGCCGTCTACCTGAGTGGACACGTCTAACTAGCGGCGGCAGAAGTTTCAGCGGCCCCGGGAGCCGTCGGCGACGGGCTAGGCAGTGCAGAACTGGGCGGTTCAGAACTGGGCGGGGGCTCAATGGCCGGTGCCGCGTCATAGCTCTGGGTTGAAGCCTGAACCTTGGAACCTGACACGCTCACTTGAATTGGCGGGTGCTCTTTGGCGCCGATCCGCGCGAAGTCCAGTTCGGTCACCGTATCGGGGGTCAAGGCTGCGGCTGTGCAGGTCATGCGCAAAGAGTTGCTGGGGTCCTCGGTGCAAGTGAACGGCGAATTGGCTGGGAGCATCGCCGTCACTGGGGCCATCGTGGCCGGGTTCTGCCCCGCAGTTGGAATGTATTGGACCACGGCCGTGACATCACTGGGTGCGCCGGTGCCACTTGGGTCAGACAGGCTGATCAGCACACTGCTGCGATCATCGGAGCTCGCGCGTGTTACGGAGACCGCCGGAACATAGATTGCAGGAGCTGGCGGCGTGGTGGTTCCCGGTGCGGTCGGCGTGGTGGTTACTGGCGGCGCGGTAGGAGTGTTGCTGGTACTTGGCGCTGGATCCTCACCCGGGATGGTGGGTTTTGTAGAGGACGACGGCGGCCGCTGGCTTGAACTAGTGTCTCCAGAGGGCGAGTTCTGCCCTGCACCTGTGCTGGGGTGATCGTTTTGGCCGCCGGTGCCAAGCTGTCCCGTACTGCTGTGGGACCCATTCCCCGTGCTAGAGCCAGGACCGGGCGCCGAGGGGCTTCTCTGGCCCGAACCATCACCTGAACCGTTGCCAGAACCGGAGGTACCGCTCGTGGAACCTGCCGGAAGTGGTGAGGGTCCGCCGTCGTTATTTCCGCCGGAGTTTTCGCCGTGCGCGCTGAACCCGTTATTACCCTGGGCGTTATCTGCTGCGAAGGCATTGAAAAGCCCATAGTGCACGCCGCCAGCGAGCACCAGCGTCACAGCAACTGCGGTACCAACGGCCATCAAGGAATTCGCCCGCAACCAATCCCAGCTACGGACCGTTGCTTGCTGCAATCCTGTGGCAAAGGCGGCCATGGTGCCACCACGGACCAGCCACGAGGATGAGAGCGCCAGCCCGGCCACCAAGGGGAACACCACGGTGCGCATTCCGGCCCCAACGTCGGTGAGATGCGCGTACATGGCGGTGCATTTGTTGCACTCGTCAAGGTGCTCGCGCACTTTGCTCTGCTTGGCACCGCTGAGCGCGCCGCGAGCATAAGCGCCAAGGTTCTCTGCGTACGGTTGGCAGTTTTCGTCGTCGGAAACGTTAATGTGTTCCTGCAGGTACGCCTGCCGCAATCCTTCACGTGCACGCAGAGCCAGTGCGGAAACGGCATTGGCGCTCAGGCCCAGCAACGGTGCCACGGCTGCGGGTTTCATGGCGTCAATCTCGGTATACCAGAGCACTGCCTGCCAGCGTTCGGGCAAAGATTGATAGGCACCACCAATGGTGCGCGCTTCGAAGGACTCCAGCGCAGTGTCCCGCCCAGTCCCCGGCTGCTTATATACAGTCATGTCTTCGCCCGGTTGGACCTGCGCGTCACGTTCGTTGTGCCGTGCAGCCAAGTGGGCGATGGTGGTGAAGAGGTAGGCCCTGAAGAATTCTTTGGGGCCAGCACCTGCCTTGAGGGCGGTCAAGACTTTAGCGAAAGCCTCGGCGGCCAGGTCTTGGGCGTCGCTGGGGTTGCGCGCATACCGCCGTGCCAGTGCGACGGCGGAGCCATGGTGCCGTGCGAACAATTCACCATAAGCGTCAACAACATCTTCGCGGACAAGCGCGATGAGTTGGGCGTCGCTGGGAGTTGTGGGTTCGGCGCTGGGCGTCGCGTGGTTGAGCATGTACAACAATCGTTCGGGGACAGGACCAAGAGTTGGGCCAAAAAACTGCCCCACTCCGCATGCACGAACTCATTTATAACAAGACCGTTACATTTCCACCTTAGGCGGAATCGGTACCTGGCGCGAACCTCGCCACGCTCAGGCTACCGTTCTAGACCGGCCAATCCATCAGGGTTGAACGAATCAGGAAGCGTTTTCCCTCCGGGGATTCCACCGAGAACCCGCTGCCTCGGCCCTGGACCACGTCGACCAGAAGGTGGGTGTGGCTCCAGTAATTGAATTGCTCGCGGGACATCCAAAACTCCACCCGGCCTTCAGGTGTTGCTGGGCTATCAAGGTCAAAGACGCCCAAGAGTACGTCCGAGTCACCCGTGATGAACTCCCCTGCCGGATAGCACATCGGTGAGGAACCATCACAGCAGCCCCCGGATTGGTGAAACATAAGCGGCCCGTGAATTCCACGAAGTTTTTGTAAAAGCTCCACTGACGCCGCAGTGAGCGCCACTCGGGAAAAATCTTCCCCGGGGACGGTCACTGCGGCGTCGAGCTTAGCTGTTGGCATCAGAGTCATCTCTGGATCAGTACCTGGTGGCTATTAGTACTTGATGACCACGCGGCCGTCGATCTTGCCGTGCTTCATCTCATCCAAGACCGCATTCACCTCGGGAAGTTCCCGCGTGGAGACGGTCGGGTGGATCTTGCCTTCGGCGAAGAAATCCAGCGCCTCGGCCAGATCTTGCCGCGTTCCCACAATGGAGCCGCGGACGGTCAGGCCCTTGAGCACAATCTCGAAGATCGGTGCCGGGAAATCGCCCGGCGGTAGGCCGTTGAACACAATCGTTCCACCGCGGCGGGCCATCCCAATAGCCTGGCCGAATGCTGACGGATGTACTGCCGTGACCAAGACGCCATGTGAGCCTCCGGTCTCGCGCTGGATAACTTCAACGGGATCTTCGTTCAAGGCATTAACTGTCAGTTCCGCACCGTGCTTCTTGGCGAGGGCCAGCTTGTCATCAGCAACGTCCACCGCCGCAACGCGCAAGCCCATGGCCACGGCGTACTGGACGGCGATGTGGCCCAGGCCACCGATGCCGGAGATCGTGACCCATTGACCTGGCCGAGCCTCGGTCATCTTGAGCCCCTTGTACACAGTCACGCCAGCGCAAAGCACCGGGGCAACCGCGATGGGATCGGAGCCAGCCGGGATACGTGCTGCGAAACGTGTGTCCACCAGCATGTACTCGCCAAAGGAGCCGTCCACGCTGTAGCCAGCATTCTGCTGCGCTTCACACAGTGTTTCCCAGCCGGTGCGGCAGTACTGGCAGTCGCCGCATGCTGACCAGAGCCAAGCGTTACCTACCAGGTCACCCACGGCTAGGTCGGTGACACCATCACCGATGGCCACCACCTCTCCCACTCCTTCGTGACCGGGGATAAACGGCGGAGTCGGCTTGACCGGCCAGTCACCTTCCGCGGCGTGGAGGTCGGTGTGGCACACGCCGGTGGTCAGAAGCTTGACCAGCGCCTGGCCTCGGCCCGGTTCGGGAACCGGGACAGTCTGGACCTGGAGGTCCTTGCCGAATTCGGTTACTACCGCGGCTTGCATGGTCTTCGTCGTCGTTGTCTCAGTCATAGCAAAATCCTTTCGTCGTCAAACAAGAGTGCAGCTATCAGGCTTGTGCACGGCGATCTTCCGCGAGGGTGCACACATGGTGCGGGCGGGGCGAATCTTGTCCGATCCGCGCCCGCCCGGGCTTGGTTGGCTTAGAACTCGGTTGGCTTAGAAGAAGCCCAGTTTGTTCTCGTTGTAGCTGACCAAAAGGTTCTTGGTTTGCTGGTAGTGGTCAAGCATCATGGCGTGGTTTTCGCGGCCAATACCGGATGACTTGTAGCCGCCGAACGCGGCACCTGCCGGGTAGGCATGGTAGTTGTTGACCCACACGCGGCCGGCCTGAATCTCACGTCCTGCACGGTAGGCAACGTTGCCGTTGCGGGACCAGACACCCGCGCCGAGTCCGTAGAGGGTGTCATTAGCGATTTCCATGGCCTGGTTGTAGTCGCTGAACTTTGTCACTGAGACTACGGGTCCAAAGATTTCCTCTTGGAAGATCCGCATCTTGTTGTCGCCTTCAAAAACGGTTGGCTGAACGTAGTAGCCGCCAGCTAGGTCGCCTTCGAGCTCGGCACGGGCGCCGCCAATGAGGACCTTGGCGCCTTCCTGCTTTCCAATGTCGATGTAGGAAAGGATCTTCTCGAGCTGATCGTTGGATGCCTGGGCGCCCACTTGAGTTTCAGTATCGAGCGGGTTGCCCTGAATCATCTTGGCAACACGGGCCACTGCATCCTTCATAAAGGAGTCGTAAATGTCTTCCTGAATCAAAGCACGCGAGGGGCAGGTGCACACTTCACCCTGGTTGAAGGCGAACAGTGCAAAGCCTTCTTGTGCTTTGTCGTAGAACGCGTCAGTGGTGTCCTGGGCTACATCGTTGAAGAAGATATTGGGGCTCTTGCCACCGAGTTCCAACGTGACCGGGATCAGGTTCTGGCTGGCGTACTGGCTGATCAACCGGCCCGTGGTGGTTTCGCCTGTGAACGCAATCTTGCGGATGCGGGGACTGGAAGCGAGAGGCTTGCCTGCTTCAACACCAAAACCGTTAACGATGTTCAAAACACCCGCTGGCAAAATGTCACCGATGAGTTCAATCAACACCAAAATGGACGACGGCGTCTGTTCAGCCGGCTTGAGCACTACGGCGTTACCCGCAGCGAGCGCCGGAGCCAGCTTCCATACGGCCATCAAAATGGGGAAGTTCCACGGAATAATCTGCCCCACCACGCCAAGCGGCTCGTGGTAGTGGTACGCGGTGGTGTCTTCATCGAGCTGAGATAGACGGCCTTCTTGAGCGCGAACTGCAGAGGCGAAGTAACGGAAGTGATCCGCAGCGAGCGGGATGTCAGCGTTGAGAGTTTCGCGGATAGGTTTGCCGTTGTCCCAGGACTCTGCAACGGCCAACATTTCTAGGTTCGCGTCGATAACGTCAGCGATTTTGTTCAGGACCGCTGCACGTTCGGCAACTGAAGTTTTTCCCCAAGCTGGTGCGGCTTTGTGTGCTGCGTCCAGAGCCAGTTCAATATCTTCAGCTGTACCACGGGCCACTTCGCAGAAGACTTTTCCGGTGACCGGTGTGGTGTTTTCGAAGTATTCACCCTTGACCGGTGCAACCCATTCGCCGCCGATCCAGTTCTCATAACGATCCTTGAACGTCACCTTTGAACCCTCGGTACCGGGCTGTGCGTAAACAGTCATTGTTAGCTCCTTTGCTAAGACTGATGTTTCAAAAACGGATTCGGGCCCCGGGACGGTATTTCTCGTCGCGTCTTGGGGAACCGCTGCATTCAGCCTAAGAAACAAAACGTTGCAGCAAGGTTGCGGACGGTTTACTGCCGCAGATCGGCGTCGATCTTTTCAAGTTCCGCTACCACGACGGCGCGGCGCGGCGAGCGCGGTGGCAGCAGCTTGAGTGCCGTCATCCTCACCTCGGAATCGTCTGAGGCCTCAGCAAGTTGGGCGTATTGCAAAAGGCAATCGGCATTGCCGTCACTCAACACTGCCTCACGGAGCTGGGCTGCTACCTTGTGCCGAAGCTCCACAATGCCTGGGGCTTCGGAACGTGGAAGAACTTCTCTGCGGTAAATATTTAGGGCGATCCGGTGAGCTCCGCGTTGGATGCATTTGAGGACTTGGGTGGAGTCAGGGAGCAGGTCTACCGGCAGTCTGTAGGGCCGAGATTCAGGAACGGCGTCCGGGCTGAGTTGCTTGAGTACGCTGCGCAGCCGCACCATTTCGGCGCGCAAATTCACAGTGGATCCCTCACGCGCATACAGCTGGGCTGTGAGTTCTTCGGCGGTGAGCCCTGCGGGGTGGCTCGCGAGCAGTGCCACGATTTCGCTGTGCCTCGCGGACAGTGTCACGGAGCGGCCATCGATGCTCAGGAGTGCTTGGTCCCGGCCTAACAACTGCAGACTATTGCGGTACAGCGTTGATGCGGTGCTATGCGATTTTTCGGCAGTGCCGGCTGTGGATCCGCCGGCTGAAGCTGCTACTGAAGTCCCGGCCAAACTTCGACGCTTCGGGCTGAGCATCGTGGAACTTAGCCGTGAAGAACTACCACGAGACCCTGAAAGCATCGCCGCCGCTTGCAACCTTTCAATCTGGAGCTGAGCCTGAGCGGCGGCCACTGTAGCTTCCACCAGTGAGAGCGTGTGCGGTGCAACAGCAATCTCGGTTCCAGTGATATCTACTACACCTAGCAATGCACCGGAATCAGGGTCGTGAATAGGCACAGCTGTGCAACTCCAAGGGTGCACTGAGCGTTTGTAATGTTCCTCGCCGCGGATTTGAACACTGCGGTTTAAGGTCAGTGCTGTGCCTGGTGCGCTGGTGCCCACCGAGGCCTCTGACCAGTTGGCTCCGGCCACAAACATCATGCCCTCGGCCCGGCGTTGTAAAACCGGGTCGCCGTCAACCCACAACAGCCGGCCCACGTCGTCGCCCACCGCAACTAGAAGACCGCTGTCATGGCTGGGCTGGATCAAGAGTTTGTGAATCACCGGCATAATCGTGGCCAGTGGGTGGCTGCGCCGGTACTCCTCGAGTTCGGCACGGTCCATGGCAAGTGGCGCCTCGGGGGCATCAGGGTTGGCGCGGAAACCCATGGAACGTTCCCACGAATCGCGAACAATACTACGCAGCCCCGGGACCTCACTGGTGCTGGGCACCTTCAACAGCCCAGCGTCGAGAAGCTCATGCCCCAGCTGGGCTGGTTGTTCTGGAGAGGGGCGCTTTTGGCCTAGACGCTGCAGTGCGGCGATATTCGTCATTGAATGTGTTCGCTTCCTTGGGAGGCTATGCCTGTGGCCTAAGTGTAGGCCGGAATAAAGCCTTAGTGGCAACGGTTGGCCACCATGTGTCCCAGAACTCAAGATCCGCAGCCGCTCAGAGCAGCGCCACTTCCGTAAATAGCACCGGAACACTCTCAGGCAAAGCACCGCGAGTGCCGCGTAGTGAGAACACCAAAGGCATGCTGTACGGCATAGCTGCCTACACTCTCTGGGGCCTTTTGCCGCTGTACTTCATTTTGTTGTTCCCCGCCGGTCCGGTAGAGATTGTTGCGGGCCGGGTGCTGTGGTCACTCATTTTCTGTGCGCTGCTGATTGCCGTGACGCGAACTTGGGCCCCTCTAGCGGCCGCTCTAAAAAACCCAAAGGTCTTTTGGCCGCTGGCTCTTGCAGCCGGTCTTATTGCAATTAACTGGCTCACGTACACCTATGGTGTCACCACCGGGCAGACCGTTGAGGCTTCACTGGGGTACTTCATTAACCCACTGGTTTCAGTGCTTTTGGGCGTTCTTGTGCTCAAGGAAAAGCTCCGCAAACTCCAATGGGCTGCTGTAGGTATCGGTTTTATCGCAGTGATAGTACTGACTATCTCCTATGGGAAACTTCCCTGGATTGCCCTGACTCTGGCCTTGAGCTTTGGCTTCTACGGTTTCGTAAAAAAGCGGGTTGGTTCCCGGGTTGACGCTCTGGCCAGTCTCACGGTGGAGACGGTAGTTCTGGCGCCCTTTGCCGCCGTCGTTATGATCATTTTGACGGTTATTGGCCAAGCCACCATGACCGCACAAGGCCCCGGTCACTTCTGGATTATGGCTGCTTCCGGTGTGATCACGGCTGTGCCGTTGCTGCTATTCGGTGCTTCCGCGCGACGCCTGCCCATGACCACCATTGGCCTATTGCAGTACTTCGCACCGATGCTCCAGTTCATTTTTGCGCTCACGATTCTGGGCGAGACCATGACCATTGAGCGTTGGATCGGCTTCGGGATTGTGTGGCTGGCGCTATTGCTGCTCACGGTGGACATGCTCAGCACCAACCGCAAGAATTCGCCAGCTAGGCGCCTCACAACCCAGCTCACCTAAGCCCCTCCGCCGAATGGGTAGATAATGTCCCTTAGAACCACTCCAAAGCGACGTTATCTACCCATTCGCTGAGCTACTTCTCCGGGCTGGAGTCGATGCGCTCGTAGTCGCGCGGCACCACGATCATCGGCACCGGCAGTGAACGCAGCACCTTGTTCGCCGTGGAGCCAATAAACAGTTGACGGCGCCGAGCCAACCGGGATGAGCCCACCACCAGGGCGTCGCCGTCGCTCCATTCGAGGCCATCGATGGCTTCCTCAATGGTGCGGCCATGAGCAACCGCAACCTGTACATCATGACCGGGCGACAACTGGGCGGCGGCATCCTTCAGTACAGTGTTCGCGTGACGGTGAGCAGCGTTAATACCCTCACCCGATTCACCAGCCACGTCCAATTCCACCAAAGAAATCAATCGCAGCGGGACACCACGACGTCCTGCGGAGCTGATCGCAATGTTGATGGCGGCGTCGGCCCCTTCTCTGGTTCCCACCGCGAGGGTGAGCCGATCAATCGGCTCTTGACGCTGGTAACCGCGCGGAACCAGCGCCACCGGGACGGGCGAGGCGTGAAGAAGCGCGTTGGCCACCGAACCCACCGTGTAGCGCTTAAAGAGCCCATTGCTGGCTGCACCGATCACAATCAGCCCAGCCTTGAATTCAATGGCGCATTCGATTAAGGCAGCGGCGAAAGACTCGCCCTCAATCAGGTGGAATTCCGCGGGAACACCTGCCGGGATGAGAGCTAGCGCTTGGGTTTTCACGCCGCTGGCTCCACCCGGGTTGGTCAGGCTTGTGGCGGCCAAATTCTTGTCCTGGACGTAGACCAAATCAAGATGCGCACCCTGGGCTGCTGCCATGGCAACGGCCAGATTAACGGCGTCGGCGCCGCGTTCATTGGGGGTGTAACCAACTACGTATCGCATGTGTGTGCCTTCGCGGGCTTAGGCAAGTCCGAACAACACTGTCCGCACCTGCAGAGAACTTGTGTAGCTGACTCTACATCCCGCAAACAACTCCGCCGAGTGGGTAGATAATGTCCCTTTGAGCATTGGCTAAGGGACATTATCTACCCACTCGGCGGAGAGGGCGGTGCCTTTAGGCGTTGGCGCGGATTGCTGCCTCGAGGACGTCCAAACCATCGTTGAGCAGCTCATCGCTGATGACCAGCGGCGGGAGCAAACGAATCACATTGCCGTAGGTCCCGCAGGTGAGGATGATGACACCCTCCTTGAGGCATGCTGCGGCAACAGCCTTGGTCAGTTCCGGGTTGGGCTCGATGGTGCCGGGTTTGACCAGTTCAATGGCCAGCATGGCGCCACGGCCGCGGACGTCGCCCACGGCTGAAACTTCGCCAGCGAGTGCGTTCAAACGTTCAGTAGCGATCTCGCCGATGTGGCGGGCACGGGCGTTGAGGTCAAACTCTTCCATGGTGCCAATTGCGGCCAATGCAGCAGCACAAGCCACCGGGTTACCACCGTAGGTGCCACCGAGTCCACCGGGGTGAACAGAGTCCAGCAGTTCTGCGCGGCCGGTGATCGCTGAGAGCGGCATACCACCGGCAATACCCTTGGCCATGGTCACGATGTCCGGGATGATGCCTTCGTGGTTGACGGCGAACCATTCACCCGTGCGGCAGAAACCTGACTGGACCTCGTCGGCAATGAACACCACACCGTTTGCTTTGGCCCATTCGGCCAGCGCCGGCAAGAAACCTTCAGCGGGGACAATAAAACCACCCTCGCCCTGAATTGGTTCGATGATGATTGCAGCGATCTGATCGCCACCGATCTGCTTTTCCATCATGGAGATGGCGCGCTTTGCCGCCTCAGCACCGGTGATCTGCGAGTTCTCTTCGCGGAACGGGTAGCTCATCGGTGCACGGTAAATCTCGGATGCGAACGGACCGAACCCTGTTTTGTACGGCATGGACTTTGCGGTCAACGCCATGGTCAGGTTGGTGCGGCCGTGGTACGCGTGATCAAAAGCTACGACGGCGTTACGACCAGTAGCGATGCGAGCCACCTTGATGGCGTTTTCCACTGCCTCCGCGCCAGAGTTGAAGAGTACGGTGCGCTTCTCGTGGTCGCCCGGGGTGAGGCGGTTCAGCTGCTCGGCGACAGCAACGTAGCCTTCGTAGGGGGTGACCATAAAGCAGCTGTGGGTGAAGTGCTCAACAGCTTCCTTAACAGCCCCGACGACGGCGGGATCGGACGCGCCGACGCTGGTCACAGCGATGCCTGAACCGAGATCAATAAAAGAGTTACCGTCTACGTCGTGGATGATGCCGCCGTCGGCGTCCTGTACATAAACCGGGACGCTAGAGGCGACCCCACCAGCCACAACTGCTTTGCGGCGCTCGGCAATGGCGATGGACTTTGGGCCCGGGAAGTCGGCGTCGATCCGGCGCTTCTGCTCGAGACGGTAGGTGATTTCGTTGACAGTGGTGGTCATGGCAGGGCCTTTCAGAATATTGGGGGTGGCTGTGAAACGGCGGCGCTTAGGCGTCCAGTGCGCTCATCACGTGCTTGATGCGGGTGTAGTCCTCTACGCCGTACATGGAGAGGTCTTTGCCGTAGCCGGATTGTTTGAATCCGCCGTGCGGCATTTCGGCGGTGAGCAAGATGTGGGTGTTGATCCACACTGCACCAAAGTCCAGGTCGCGGCTCACGCGCATGGCGGTTCCGTGATCGGTGGTCCAGATGCTTGAAGCTAGGGCGTATTCAACATCGTTGGCCAGCTCAACGGCTTCGGCCTCATCGGCAAATTTCTGCACCGTGATGACGGGGCCAAAGGTTTCCTTCTGAACCACGTCATCTTGTTGCTGGGCGCCGGTAATAATGGTGGGCTCAAAGAAGAAGCCCTTTTCCCCCGCCTGGTGCCCGCCGGTTTCGATCTTGCAGTGTGCCGGGAGTGCATTCACCACGGCGTTAACCGCATTGAAGTGATTGATGTTGTTCAACGGGCCAAAGTAGTTGTCTTCGTCATTCTGTGAACCGGTGCGCAGTGTTTTGGTGTGTTCCACCATCGCTGCAACCAGCTCATCGTGAACGGATTCTTCGGCGAGGACACGGGTGATGGCTGTGCAGTCCTGGCCAGCGTTGAAGAACGCAAATTCAGCAATGGCTGCTGCGCTCTTGGCAATATCAGCGTCTTTGAACACGATGGCTGGGGCCTTGCCGCCCAGTTCCAGGTGGGCGCGTTTGAGGCCCTTCGCTGCGCCTGAGGCTACTGCAATACCTGCTCGCACGGAACCGGTGATTGATACCAGGCCGGGAACCTTGTGCTCCACCATCATGGCGCCCGTGGCTCCGGTGCCGAGAACAACGTTGAGCACACCGTCCGGCAAAATGCCCTGAGTGAGCTTGGCCAGGACCAAGGTGGATTCCGGGGTGGTGTCTGAGGGCTTGAGAACAATGGTGTTACCGGCGGCGAGCGCGGGGCCGATCTTCCAGATTGCCATAAGGAACGGGTAGTTCCACGGGGCAACCTGAGCCACTACACCGATGGGTTCGCGGCGCACATAGGAGGTGTGGCCTTCAAAGTATTCGCCAGCAGATTTGCCTTCCATGAGGCGTGCAGCACCGGCGAAGAAGCGCATCTGGTCGGCACCGGCGGCCACTTCTTCGCTAGCGATGAGGCTGCGCACCTGGCCCGTGTTGCGGTGCTGCGCTTCAACCAGTTCGTCGCTATTAGCTTCGATGGCATCGGCCAGCTTGAGGAGCATAAGTTGGCGCTGCCCGGGTGTAACTCGCTTCCAGCTTTTGAAGGCCTCGGCGGCTGCGGACATCGCCGCGTCAACGTCTGCCGCGTTAGACACCGGCGAGGTGGCCACCACTTCAGAGTTAGTGGGGTTGATGATGTCCAAAGTATCGGTGCCAGCCGGTGTAACAAACTGGCCGTTGATGAAGTTCTGCAAGGTTTGGACCACTGTGTTCAACCCTCTTTCTGGTGGTGTGTTACTGCGGAGTTAGCTCGAGCCTAGATGAGCTGCGTCACTTCCGGAATGGACAGCTGCACAGCCGTCCCCAACACTGGCAGTGCGGCTGCCCAGCACAAGGATCTATAGTGAACTGGTGACCATCACCCTCGCCGCGCTACTGGCATTACCCTCGCTCAAACTTCGCAATCTGGGGACTGCACAGACAACGCTCACCTCCCCCATTCAATGGGTTGCTGTGACCGAGCACGAACAGCCGCAGCGTTTTCTTAGCGGCGGCGAATTGATCCTCACCACGGGGCTGCGCCAGAAAACAGCCGCCGCGCAGCGCGCCTTTGTACGTCAGGTTCAGCGCGCCGGTGCCGTGGGTATTGGTTTTGGCACGGGTCTCACCCACGAGGAAGTCCCGGCGGCGCTGGTTGCCGAAGCCAACCGTTGGGGTCTACCGGTGGTTGAGGTCCCTTACGAGACGCCGTTTATTGCCATTGGGAAACTGGTGGCTGAGTCCCATTCAGCCGATCACTACACCAAACTTGAACGGCTTCTTGCTGCACACCAGGTCCTTTCCCGATCGCTCTTATCCGGCGGTGGGCTGCCAGCTCTTTTGCGTCAATTGGCCGGGTTGCTGCGCACCGAGCTGCGTTTGAGCCGCTTTGGTATTGAAATCTTTTCCACCACCTCTGAACCCAAAGAAAATCAGGAGTGGACCGCCGTTGCCATTTCCACCGGTCAACGCGATGCCACCACTCTTCATGTACTCCGGCCCTTCACTGACGGCGGCATCTTGGACTATGCCAAGTCTTTGGTGAGCCTAGAACTGAATAATCAGCAGCAACAGCGAATCGCCGCCCGCAAGCTAGCCGGGCAGGTGATGCAGGACGTGATTCGTGGCGCCCTTGATGCGCAAGAGGCCGGCGCCCGGCTAGCTTCGGTGGGGATCTCGGCGTCGGGCCGTCAAGTAGTCATGCTGGTTCGCCCTGCAGCGGGTAGCACCCCGGCGCAAGTTAAGGCTGTCTTGGCCACGGCGTTACCGCCGGAACTCGATGAGGCGCCTACCGCCGTTGTCGATTCTGAGCTGTTGATCATTTTGAACGACGACGCCGCGGCGCCGGCTCGTGCGCGGGCCGTCCACACGCTTCTTTCGGAGGCTGGGCTCAAGGCGACCATCGGTCTGGGTGGCCATTACGCGCGGCCCAACGGTTTGCGGTGGAGCTACTTTGAAGCGCGCGACGCCGTGGCCCGCGGCTTGCCAGTCAATGAGCCAGAGCGGTTGTCATTGACCTCGCTGTTGCTGGCCAGCGAAGACGTTCCGCTCGCGGATATGGCCACCGAGACCCTGCGCCCGCTAGTTGATTTTGATGCAGCGCACGGTTCGGAACTGATGACCACGCTAGAGAGCTACTTGCAGCTCAATGGCTCGGTGGCTGCCGTGGCGGAGGCGCTCACCCTGCACCGAAACACGGTGCGCTACCGCTTGGCGCAAATCACCGAACTCACCGGGCACGATCCCGCTGTGACGCAGGATCGTGTGCAATTGTGGCTGGCACTGTCCGTTCAATGGCTCGGCGCCCGGCAACCGCGGGGGCACTAAACCGGCTTCTGAGAACACAAATGTGCCCGGCCTCGCTTCCGCGGTGCCGGGCACATTTTGGTGGGGTATTTAGACGCTAGCCTGAACTCCGCCACGGGAAATCTTGACCATGTGATCGCGCGGAACAACCTTCACACGCTCGCGCTCCACGGCCACACCGTGCGATCCGCCAGCCGCGGTGGCTTCGGCACCCAGGGACTTCTCATGTTCGTCCAGGGCCAGCCAGCCTTCCCAACTGGTGAAGCGCACATCGCGGGATTCCAGCAAGGAGACGACGGCGTCTTCCGCGGGTTCTGCGGCTACCGGCAAGTTTTCGCGGTCTGCCAAAAGGTACGTCACCGTTTCGAGTGCGTCACCCTTGGTGTGACCAATCAGGCCCACCGGTCCTCGCTTGATCCAACCCGTAGCGTACAAGCCCGGCACGTGCTGGCCGTCCACGTCAAGGACGCGACCGCCGTCGTTCACTACGACGCCACGCTTGTGGTCGAATTCAACGTCCGGCAGGGCGGAACCAAAGTAGCCGATGGCGCGGTACACGGCTTGGACCGGGTATTCGATGATTTCCCCGGTGCCGCGGGCGTTGCCGGTGCCGTCCAGTTCGGTGCGTTCGAAGCGCATACCACCCACGTGGCCCGGGTTTTCGGGGTCTTCAACAATCTCCAATGGAGAGTGCAAAAAGTGCAAGTGCAGTCGGCGGGATGCCTTGAGCTCGGAGAGGTCCTCGGGCTGTTCGGCGATCCAGTTGGTGAGGGTTCCCACCATGGTTTTGATTTGGTTGTTGCTCTGAATTGCATCGTCGGAGGCTTCGTCGAATTCGAAGTCCTCCGCGTAGAGAACAATGTCAACGTCTTTGGAGTGGGAAAGCTCGCGCAGTTCCAAGGGGGTGAACTTCACCTGGGCGGGCCCGCGGCGGCCAAAGATGTGAACGTCCGTCACCGGGGAAGCTTTGAGACCCTTGTAAACGTTCTCGGGGATTTCGGTGACCAGCAGATCATCGGCGTGCTTGGACAGAACCCTAGCCACGTCCAAGGCAACGTTGCCGTTACCAATCACTGCAACTTCCTTGGCGTTCAGCGGCCATTCGCGCGAAACATCCGGGTGACCGTCGTACCAAGAGACAAAGTCAGCACCGCCATAGGAACCGTCCAGCTCGATGCCGGGGATGTTCAGATCAGCGTCTTTGATGGCTCCGGTGGCAAAAATGACGGCGTCGTAGTGGGAACGCAGGTCATCAATGGTGATGTCAGTGCCGTATTCAACGTTGCCGAAAAAGCGGATGTCGCCACGGTCCAGAACCTTGTGGAGGGCGTTCACAATACCCTTGATGCGCGGGTGATCCGGGGCCACGCCATAGCGAATCAGACCATAGGGTGCCGGGTAGCGGTCAAAAAGGTCGATGCTGACGGTCAGCTCGCCGCTTTTAACTGCTTCGCTTTTGGTCAGGATGTCAGCGGCATAGACGCCGGCCGGGCCGGAACCAATGACAGCTACGCGCAGCGGACGCTCTGCGGTTCCTACGGTGGTGCTTGATGACACGGCTGTGTTCCTTTTCTTGGCTTCGATAAGTAGTACGGGTGGTGCTGGTGAAGTTTTTAGTGGCTAGTGCTCTGGCGTGTGATTTTAAGGTTCGACGGCGCCAAGGGGCTGAGGCGTACCACGTCACCAACCACAATCACCGCCGGATTTTGCACTCCAGCTGCCTCGGCCTGCGCTGCAATACTCACCACAGTGCCGATGGTGACGCGTTGATCCGGCGCATAGCCTCTTTCAACAATAGCTACTGGAGTCTCTGCTGGCATGCCCGATGTGAGAAGGGCCACCATCGATTCCTTCAGTTTGGCCACTCCCATCAGCAGCACCACGGTGTGATCCGGGCGTGCAGGAACCTCGCAAAGTTCCTGATGACCAGTCACAACGCTGAATCCGGTGGCCACCCCGCGGTGTGTAACGGGGATGCCGGCGGCTGCGGGGACGGAAATCGCCGAAGTAACGCCGGGAACTACTTCTACGGGAATTCCGTGATCGCGGCAATACTGGGCTTCTTCGCCACCACGGCCCAAAACGTAAGGATCTCCACCCTTAAGACGAACCACTCGGCTGCCTTGTTGAGCATGCTCTACAAGGATGGCGTTGATATCTTCTTGCGGGACGGGGTGATGGCCGGGAGTTTTGCCTACTTCAATCACCTGGACGTCGGCGTGCAATTCGTTCAGGAGTTCGCGTGGGCCCAGCCGATCAGCCACCACCACATCGGCTTGGGCCAAGAGCAGGCGGCCCCGCACAGTGATCAGCTCAGTGTGCCCCGGTCCGCCGCCAACCAGCGCAACATTCCCCAGGGCTCCGTCCCTGTGGCGGTGCCGGCGGATGGGGAGGCTGCCCGTTTCGAGGGCGGTAGCAACGGCGTCGCGCACGGCCATGGCGCGGCGCGGGTCACCGCCAGCGTTCACGGCAATTTTGATGTCTTCCACCGTTGCTACTGCCGGCGTCCACGCTGCGGAGGCTTCATGATCTGAGGCGTTAACACTCCAGATTCGGCGTTCTTCGGCGTCTGCGGAAACTTGTGCGTCAACGGTTTTGTTGCCGGTGGCGGTTTGAACGAACCAGACCTTTTCTAGGTCACTGCTTTGGTAGGTGCGCGGCACCCAGGTGAGCAATCCGGCGTCGTTCAATTCGCGCACTTGATCCGAGGCTTCGGGGGCCACCACTGTGACTCTAGCGCCGGCGTCGAGCAAGGTTTTTGCGCGGCGGGCTGCAACCGGACCGGCACCAACCACCAACACTTCGCGGCCCAAAAGCCGCAGAGCGGTGGGGTATATGTCCTGAATTGCCATAGGAAAACGATACGGGCAGCTCGTCACACTCCCCCAAGTACTACGACTCAACCGTTCACGCTGGGTAACCCAACGTCACATTGAGCCCACACTTTTGCGCCGAGGTCGGTGCATAGCTCCGTTCTCCCCGTAATTTTCCGGGGAGTTCGGCACGCTGCACCGACCTCGGCGAAATGTTTAGGTCCGAGTCCACCCAATTGCTGGTGCGATGTACTTGGCCACATTGCCCAGAAGCTTGGCGTTGTAGTCCACACCAAGCTGGTTAGGGACAGTCAGCATCAAAGTGTCTGCGGCTTGAACTGCTGCATCGTTAGCCAGTTCTTCGGCGAGCGAATCCGGGGAACCCGTGTAGCTCTTGCCAAAGCGCGAACGCGTCCCCTCTAAGATGCCCACTTGATCGCGGGAATCTGCCTGCGAGCGCAGACCGAAGTAATACTCGTCCTCGTCATCCACGATCGGGATCACGCTACGGCTCACCGAAACGCGCGGCTCAAAGTTATGCCCGGCTTCCGCCCAGGCCTGCCGGAACAGCTGAATCTGTTCGGCTTGCAACTGGTCAAACGGCACACCTGTGTCCTCGGTCAGGAGCGTGGAACTCATAAGGTTCATCCCTTGTTGCGCCGCCCAGACCGCGGTTTTACGAGTTCCGGCACCCCACCAGATGCGTTCCGGAAGCCCGGACGACGTCGGCTGGATGGGTAAAAGCCCCGTGGCGCCTCCCGCGTACTGCGGGTCAGCTTGGGCCACGCCGTGACCGGCGATGGCGTGGCGGAACTGTGCAGTGTGGCGACGTGCCATGTCACCGGTATCTTCGCCTTCGGCGGGCGTGTAGCCGAAGGTCGCAGCACCATTGCGAGCAGGCTCGGGTGAACCACGGCTCACGCCGAGCTGGAGCCTGCCATCACTGATCAAGTCAGTGGCAGCAGCTTCCTCTGCCATGTAGAGCGGGTTTTCGTAGCGCATGTCGATCACGCCAGTGCCCATCTCAATCCGGCCGGTGCGGGCCGCAATCGCAGCCAACAATGGGAAAGGCGAGGCCTGCTGACGGGCGAAGTGATGCACGCGGTAGAACGCGCCGTCGATCCCTAACTCTTCAGCAGCAATGGCGAGGTCAATGCCTTGCAGTAAGGCCTCCCGAGGGGATTGCACGCGTGAACCCTGTACACGCTGCCAGTGCCCGAAGGAAAGGAAGCCAATCTTCTTGCGATGTGTAGTCACACTCTGGCTAACGTAAGGCGCTCACAAGTCATTCCCACCTCTCCCGAGTTCGCGAAGTCGGTGCAGCGCGCCGTCTCCCCCGGAAATTTACGGTGGAAACGACGCGCTGCACCGACCTCGGCGAATGGGGCGGATGAATTAGCGGGTGCTGCCGGCTAGGAGTCCTCGACCGCGCAGGAGTTTTTTCTCGATCGGGCCAAAGATCAGCAGTTCAACGGCGATGCCCACAAACAGGATGACCAGGATTGCTGACATCACCATTGACATGTCTGAGAGCTGCCGGCCCTGATCGAGCATGGACCCTAGCCCGAATCCGATCTTTCCACCGGTGGCAATAATCTCAGCGGCCATTAACGATCGCCAGGCAAAGGCCCAGCCTTGTTTGAGCCCGCCCAAATACCCTGGCAACGCTGCCGGAAGAACCACTTGCAAAGCCATCTCTAGCCGGGATGCACCGAGTACTGTCCCAACGCGTCGATATTGCGGTGGGATCTGGTCCACCCCGGAGATGAGCCCGTTGATGATCGACGGAATCGCGCCCATCAAGACCACAAAGTACGCAGTGGAATCACTGAGCCCAAACCAGATGATCGCGGCCGGAACCCACGCCACCGAGGGCAACACTTGCAGTCCAGAAATAAGCGGCCCAAAAGCGCGACGGAGCGGTTGAACCTGTGCCAGGAGCAGACCAATCGGCGTTCCGATCACTGCGCTGACAGCAAAGCCGATGATGCCGCGCTGCACCGAAGTCCATAGCCCCTCTTGGATACGTCCTTCGCCCCAGAGAGTGATCATTGAGGACGCTACATCCAGCGGACCGGGCACCTGATCGCGGCGTTTGAGGCCTAAGGAAACATAAAACTGCCACGCGATCAGCAAAAAAATCAGTGCAGCAACGGGCAGCAGCACCCGGGACCAGTCGGCCCGCGATTTGGTAGCCGCATCGGATTGGAGGGAGTCCAAGCCGGATTCGAGCTCGCGAAGATCGTCTGCGCCAGCAACAGAAGCCACCCCAGCCGCCGGGCTGGCTTGCACCCGTTCGTCTGCTGCTCGGGTCTGAGTGTTACTTGGCATGGCGGCGGATCTCCTGGCGAAGTCGGCTTGTGATGGTTCCGGTCAGCTGAACTGCCAAGGACGGGTCTGCA
Organism: Pseudarthrobacter sp. J1763; assembly: GCF_050490295.1. NCBI lineage: Bacteria > Bacillati > Actinomycetota > Actinomycetes > Micrococcales > Micrococcaceae > Pseudarthrobacter > Pseudarthrobacter sp. J1763. Next base: position 83,798 of record NZ_JBNPEN010000007.1, read on the forward strand.
CGGTGCTCGGGCCCTACTTCCCATTCGGCAACAACTCGACCGGGGCGCGAGGACATCAACAGCACACGCTGCCCCAGACGAACCGCTTCACGAACGTTGTGCGTCACAAAAACAATGGTCCTGCCCGTCTCTTTCCACACGCGCTCAAGCTCATCGTGCAACAAGTCACGGGTGATGGCATCGAGCGCTGCGAAAGGCTCGTCCATCAACAGCAGCTGACGTTCCTGTGCAAGCGAGCGGGCCAAGGCTACACGCTGACGCATTCCGCCGGAGAGCTCATGTGGTCGCTTCTCTGCCGCGTCCCCCAAATGAACCAGATCGAGCAGTTCCCCGGCTCGCCGCCGTCGTTCTGTTTTGCCAACACCACGCAGCTTCAAAGCCAACTCAACATTGCCACGGGCGCTCAACCACGGAAAAAGCGCCGAGTCTTGGAACATAAAAGCTGCGCCGTCCGCAGGCACTTCCAAAGCCCCAGAACTGGGCGCTTCGAGCCCGGCGATGATGTTGAGAAGTGTCGATTTCCCGCAGCCAGAAGCACCGAGCAGTGCAACGAATTCGCCCTGCCGGATGTTAGCGCTGACGTTCTCCAAAACGGGAGCGCCATCGCCAAAGCGCTTGCCTAGGTTCTCGAGCACAACTGGCATGTGGTGTTCCTTCTCTTACGGGTCTTGCGAAAGTGATCGGTCAAAAATCGGGGCTAATCGGTGCCCAATCCAGCTGCCGATACCTTCTCTGCCCCGCCCACTTTGTTCAAAAGCGTCAGGTTGAAAATCCCGTTGATGTCAGCAGGTTTGGTGGTTCCGGCATCCACACCGTCTTGCAGAAGTTTTGTGTAAGTTCCGGCCAGCGGGTCCACGGTGAACTCAATATTTTTCAGTGACCGCCCAATCACGTCATCCGGGAGCGCCTTGCCAGAGGACTCCTTGAGGGCAGCGTTCAGCACGCTTGCCTTCTCACCTTCCGGCGCTGAATTCAGCCAGGCCACGGATTCCACGTGGCCCTTCAACAGCGCCTCAACGGTTTGTGGGTGCTCCTTCAAAAAGGACTTGTTCACAATCAAAATAGTGGTGGGGAACTGCCCAGGTTTCGCTGAAAGTGAGCCATCCCAAAGGTCTTTCTCGTCCACCAAAACCTTGGCTTTTGCTTGGAGCACCAGCCGGGACGCCCAGGGCTCTGGCAACCACGCGCCGTCGAGCTTTCCGTCTTGGAACAGTTTCAGGGTCTGGGCGTTTTCGGTAGGCGTGATGTTGACGTCCCCGCCGCCGTCCGTGGAGGTTTTGAACCCCTGCTTTTTCAAGTACGCGCGCAGTGCCACGTCCTGGGTGCCGCCGAGTTGTGGCGTTGCCAGGTTTTTACCTTTGAGGTCAGCGGCAGTTTTGATGGAAGAGTTAACCACCAGTTGCGCCCCGCCCGATGCTGCCCCGGCAATGATGCTGATGGATTCACCCTTGCTCTTAACAAAGGAGTTGATGGCCGGGTTGGGGCCCAAATATGCTGCGTCGATAGCGCCAGCGTTGAGTGCTTCCACGGCTGCGGGGCCAGCGTTGAACACCTCGGTGCTCAGTTTGGTCCCCTCCCCCAGGTCCTTCTGAACGATTCCTTTTGAGACACCTACAAGAGCCGGAGCGTGCGTGATGTTGCCGAAGTAGCCAAGCTTCAGTTCGGTGGCGGGGGTGCCCACGGCCGCCTGTTCTGCAGCGGGTTTGTTGGCAACGGTGGCTGCCACTGCTGCTCCGGCGCCCAGGAGGAGTACGACGCCGGCCACCACAGCAATGTTGAGGCCGCGGTTTTTCTTGGGCTGCTCACCGGCAACGATGCGGGTTGTGCCGGTCTGGGGAGAAGTCATGGGAACACACTAGAGAGGGGCGCTAACCGCTGGCAATGGTCCGGAAACGCGGGGTCACGGGACTTCATGTGGCGTAGCATTTCCCCACCTGTCCGCCGAGTTTCCCCTTCTTTCGCCGCGCCTAAAGAAGTTCGACGGCGTGCCCTGGGGACACGCCGTCGAACTTTCTAAAAGGCGGGGAGACTCAGCGGCGGCGGCTGCCGATGATGACCGCCACTGAAGCAATTAGCCCGAGTGCGATCCACAGAATCCACCAAGGCGGGTCAACTGAACTTGCGATGGTCACTGGTTTTTGTTCCTGCTCAACGGTGTTTACCCGTTCCGCGGTGACCAGGAGCCGGTGAGTGTTAATACCGATGGGTGTGCACGTTATCAGTGTGACGAGGTCTTTTCCTGCCACCGGCCGCAATGATTCGGTCTCCGTTGGCAGTACTTCAACGATGTTATTGATCCGGTATGTGAGGGTGTCCCCGTAAGTACTCACCTCAAATTCATCGCCGAGTTTGAGGTCTTTCAAACGGGTAAAAAGTGTGGCCTCTGGGACCCCCGAGTGACCTGTCAGGACAGCATGAGTGCCTTTGCCGCCCACCGGAAGCGCAGTCCCATACAAGTGACCCACACCCTTGTGGAGTTCGGCGTCACCGGTGCCGTGATAGATCGGCAAGTCCACCCCGATGCTGGGGATGACCAGACGTGACATCACGCCGTCGGGGCTGAGCGCGAGTTGCTTCGCGTAGTTTTGGGCAACGGCCTTGGCTGCTTGACGCGCGGCGACTTGTTCTGGGGTTCCCGCGTTGATGTCTGTGGTGTTGGAGGCGTCGGGGTTGGTGAAGGGGTCTACGATCGCGCCGCCGCTGAGTGTGCTGTTGTATTTGCGGGCATCGTCTAGGGCCGCGCTCCGGCCAACTGGACCCAGCTCTTTAACGCTGGTGTCATAGCTGCGAACTTCTTTGGATTGCTGCAGTTCTGAGAACCAACTAGCAGCAGAGGGATAGGTCATAACGCTCACCCCGGCAAAGACTAACAAGGCAATAATCCAGGCTGAGCCGGGCACACGAGAGCGCGGCAAGGAAATTTTGGTTTCCTGTACCGCGCTCTGTGTGGTGCTCATACTATGTACTACTCCTGATTTCGTTCCCCGGCAGGGAAGCGTGGGGGTAGGCATCCCTGCCGGGTCGCGATTCGCCTTCACCCGCTTGGAGCGAAGGACGTTTGGGGGTGACTAGGCGGTTACAGTCTTGCGCCGTGCTGCGCGCTGCCAGATCACTGCACCACCAGCGATGGACAAGAGTCCCAAGCCAGCTGCCATGAACATGATGTTGCCGGATCCACCCGTGAGGGGAAGCGTGAACGGGGGGATCTGCGGGTCCTCGACGGTCATTGCTGCCTCGGTGGCGGTACCTGGGGTGACGTTGAACTTCACCGGATTGGCCTGGCTGTACTCCAGTGCAATCTGGTAACCGGCAGGAGCCTTAGTTTCTACCAGCCAGTAGTCGATCGGCGTGGTGCCACCATTGAGGGTGGCGCGCAAGCCGTCGATCTTGGCAATGCCGTCTTCACCCGAGGTGAAGGTGGAGACACCGTTGACGGCGATCGGGTTGGTTCCTGCTTTGGCATCAGCCTCGGAAGCGTAAACCTGGAATTCGGCGCCCTGAAGGTTCTTGGTGGTGTCTTCTTTACCCACCTTGTGGATCAAGACGTTGCCCCAAGTGGTCTGTACCGTGTTGGAGTCAAAGGTGTGTGCCGGGTCGGTTCCGTTGATGAAGCTCTGTGCCTTGTTGGTGATGGCACCGTCGCCTACCGAGGTGACAGTCGTAGCAAGTGCAACGCTAACGGTGGACCCTGCTGCTGCGGCGAGCTTGCCCAGACCGGTTGAGTTGAAGTCGATCACTACAACGCCACCGGTGGTGGACAAGGTGTAGTCAGTGCCTTCAACCAGAGTGGCTCCGTTGAGAACAACGGTTGCGCTCTTGAAGGTGAGCCGGGAATCCAGCTGGTCGGTGATCAGGTAAGAGTCAAGCGTGTTGCCCTCGGACTTGGCAGGGATACCCACCGCGATGTTCCACGTAACATCCGAGCCAAGGCCCGTTGCGTTGGTGTCATCGATGGACTTCTCAAGGGTGGTCAAGGAGTTCTTGGGGTACACGTGAACGTCGTAAATCCAGGTGTTGTCGCTTGCCTTGGGCAAAGGCAGCGTGACCAAGAAAGGCTTGGCAGCGAACGCGATGTTGTTGGCACCGCGGTCGGTTTCGGTCACGAGGTACACGGCTTGCTTGAGGCCGGTGAAGGTGGCCACACCATTGGCATCTGTTGCAAGTTCCGTAGCTGCGCCGAGGTTGGCTGCAGAGACATCGCCGGGGGTCAGGCCCTCTGTTGCTGCCCAGCCTGCGTTCGTGCTGAGGTCAATGTTGGTGACCTCTTGGATCTTGAACTTCACGCCAACAAGTTTGGTGAGACCATTCGTGTTTTGCACGGTACCGTCCGGGGGGGTGCCCTCGGTGGCCGGCTGCTCGAACTTGTGAATGGTCAGGGACTTGGGCGCATCAGGGTTGATGTTTCCCGGGCCCGGAGCTGCTGATGCCGGGGCAACGGAGCCCAGCATTGCTGCGGCAGCGATGCCGGCGATGCCGAGGCCCGCCGTCACCCGCCTAGTGAGGGTTTTACGAGGAGATGACATGTTTTGCGTTCCTTTCAGGAGTGGTACGAGGTAAGTAGCACGTTGTTTTTGGTCAAGTATTTTTGGGGCGGTCACGGGGCTTAGCCTTTTCGCCTGCGCAGGATGAACCAGAGTCCGGCGAGCGCCGCGATGAGGAGCAGCCCCCCGCCGATCAGCGTGTAGCTGGCAGTTCCGGTCCCGCCCGTTAGCGGGAGTGTGTAGGCAGGCGGGTTTCCGTTGACAAAGCGGTAGGTGGCTTTTTTGCCCTTCGCTACAGTCGCAGTGACGTCCGTGACGTCAGTCCAGGCATTGGCATCCGTGAGGCTGCCGTCCGCGTTGTAGCTACCGGTGTAGCGCTGTAGTTTGAGCTGCAGGTAGGCCCTGTTGGCTGCCGCGGATTCGCTCAGGGTGTAAACGGTTCCTGCGGCCACGTCTTTGGTGTTTGCCATGGTGGGCTGCTCGGCGCCGGTTACCTGTAGGGCTGTTCCGCTGGCCGGGGTTGCTTTGATGGTGAAGTCGGCGGCTACTATGCTGCCCGGGTTGCTCGTGTCAATGTGTTTGAGCAGCACTAGCTGCGTCTTGCACACCACGGTGTTGGTCAGCGTGTAACCATTCGCTCCAGCCGCGACCGTATCGGTGTAGGGCAGGGTTACCGCAGCAGCCCCGCCGGTCTTGCTCAGCTGCACCTGGGTGACCGTGCAGTTCATCGACGGGTCAATAGTGGTTGTTTCGTTCAGCTGGAATTGCTGACCCACAAAGTAGCCTGTCCGTGCGGTGCCCCAAGCTTGAGTGGAAGCCCCTGCAGAACCGGGGCCGGTGAGCGTCAGGGAGGCACTCAGACCGGCTGGCTGGGAGCCGTTGTTGTAGGCGATACCGTCAACAATCCAGTTTTTGCTGACTGTAACGCTGGCCGCCGTGTTGCTATTGGTGAACTCGCACGTCACGTCTTTGTTTCCGAGGAGGAGGCTTCCGCTGGTGGTGCCCGTACCGGTCAGTGGCTTCACGGTCCCGCTGCTGTCTTTGCACACCAGGGTGCTGGTGTAGCTGCCCTTGTTATTGGTCCCAAGCGTCTCAGCCACATCGATTGTGGTGCCCTGCATAACGTCTTTGGAGTCAATGACCGTGGCCGTTCCCGTGCCGGATGCTGGTGCGGTGTAAGTGCCGTTGAAGCTCAAGGCGGTGAAGCTGGCCGTGTCGCCGGCGATTGCGTTATTCCAGGTCTTTTTGACAGTCACCTTGGCGTTTTTGGGCGTGTTGGTGAAGACGCATTCGACGTTCACGCCGGCCGTGATTTGGGCAGGGAACGTGAACGACGCCGAAGTGCCAGTCCCGCTGGCCACTACCGTTCCGCTTTGGGTGGTGCACTGATACGTGGAGGTGTAATTGACCATCACGGTTCCGTTGGCGGAACTCTCCGAGACCACAATGGCGGTTCCGCTGAGCGGAACGCTGCTGGAGACTTCAGCACCGTCACCCTGGAGCCCTGTGTCGGTTCCCGCGGTGAGTCCCGTGCTACCGATAGCCGTTCCGTTCGCGGTAGTGGTCAGTTGGAACTGGTCTGTGGGTACAGCGCGCCCAACGATGTTCTTGGTGACGTTGAGCGAGTTGTTGTACTGGCAGCTGGCCATATCAACGGGAGCAACACTCAGGGTGCCTTCGTCGACTTTGGAACCGTCAGAAGGGTTCACCTTGTAGAAACCGGATTGGGTCGTATCCAGGTACAAGTAGCCGCCGTCAAAGGCGATGCCATTGAATGCCTGGTCATTCGGCTGGAGGAATGAAATTCTGGTTGCAGTGAGCGCCGTACTCGTAGGCAATTGCTGTGTGCTGGGGATGGTGCCGTCCAGCTTCATTAGGACATTTGAATTATCCCAACCCATACCGGAGCTGACCACAAAGTACATGTCGCCGTTTGAGCCAAATACGAGGTCACCGTTAGCGCGTGCATTGCCGCCGCTGTCCCTAGTGCCAGCTACTTTGCCTACAAAGCCGATTGGTGTGTCACTTGCCGTGTTGAATGCATAAAGCTCGAGTTCACGGGCCCCATTAACACGTCCGAAGTAATAGATTCCGGTCTTGGGATTGATGCCACCCATCACAAAGGTTCCCGATCCGGCGAGTACACCCACCGTTTTTGTAGTCGGAGGACTCGCCGCGGGGTTGTAGTGGCGGACTACAACATTGTTGTTGTTATTGGCTTGGGTGCTTACGGAGTACGCAGCTGTGCCGCCTTGGGAAATGGCAAGGCCATTGATGCTGTCGTTCCCAAAATCAAAAGCAGCTGTGGCAGCGGCGGAGGACGTGTTGATTGACGTGACCTTGCCGTCGTCATTAAGCGTGTAGACCGTGCCAGCAGCGCAGCTCAGGCTGGCAGCCGCAGCTAAGGCCGGAGCGGCGAGGAGCGACTTCGTGGCCGGAGCGGTGGCAGTTGTGGTCGCGGTTGCAGTCGCTGTCGCAGTGGGTGAGGGAGAGGCTGAAGTAGCAGTGGCGCTGGGCGACGCTGAGGCGGTGGCATCTGCCGGCGTCGTTGTCGCCGAAGCAGTGGCGGTCGCCGTAGGAGTTGCCGTGACCGTGGGGATGGTTGAAGCTGTGGTGGTTTCCGCCGGCGGTTGCGCAGCAGCGGAAACAGATCCTGCACTGAGTGCCAGCCCCAACAACACCACGCTCACACGAGCGAGAGAACCAACGCCACGAACGCCCGTTGACGTGACGTGCCGCCCGGCCATCGCGCGTCGATTCGTGGCAAAAAACTGCATTGGTTCCCCTCAAGACTTCGCACTTCTTGTGCTCAGTCATCGTAGGGAGAACGTCATTCATATAATTAGAGTGGGCAACACTCTAATTTTCGGCCGGGGCACACTCTACTGCTCCGGGCACACTCTATTCAGGCATCTCAAAGTGTCCAGGCCGCCGAGTTTCCCCTTCTTTTGCGGCGCTTAAAGAAGTCCGACGGCGTGTCCTGGGGACACGCCGTCGAACTTTCTCAAAGGCGGGGAAACTCAGCGGTGGCTTGGAGCCTGGACTAGATCCAGTAGCGCTCACCCTCGTTGTCGCCGGGGTGATTGCGGACTAGGCCGGCCGCTAGAGTGTTGCCGTCCACGGGGTCGATCACCAAAAACGCCCCGGTCCGGCGATGTTGCTGATAGTCCTCAAGTGGCAGTTCCGCGGCGAGCCGAAGCTGCGCCTGGCCAATGTCATTCAGGTCCAAACCACTGGCCGGTTCAAGAGCAAAAGTCTCAAGATCCAGCTTCCCGGAAATTGACCGGACCAGAGCCTGAACTGTCCGAGTACCGTGTTTCACCAACACCTTCGCACCTTCACGCAAGGGCTTGGGAGACAACCACGCGAGCGAGGCGTAGAGGTCAGCACTAGCCTGCAACGGGGCATCCCCGGAGGACGCAACAGCGGCGATGGTGTCACCACGGGCAATGTCGATCTCATCCGCCAAACGTACTGCCACCGATTGCGGAGCGGCGGCACTCTGGAGCGATGCGCCAGCAAAGTCAATGCCAACAACCGTGGTGATGCGGGCAGGATGTCCGGGGCTCAAAATTGCCACCGAATCCCCCACCGTCACGGATCCCTCAGTGATTTGGCCGGCGTAAGCGCGGTAATCCCGGTATGCTTCAACGTCCAGGCCGGCGGCCACAGCATCGGGTGCCAAAGCACCCTGAGGCCGGATGACTAGCTGCACGGGGAAACGGAAACTCTCAAGGTGAGACTCCAATTCGTCGGCCGCGGGCAGCTGTTCCAGGGTCTCCAAAAGCGCTGGCCCGGAGTACCACGGGGTGCGCTCAGAGCGGTCCACCACGTTGTCCCCGTCAAGGGCGGAAACGGGGATCACCAGAACGTTTGCCAAGCTCAGAGCCTGTGCTGCGGCAGCAATCTGCACTTCAATGTCCCGGTAAACCTGCTCGCTGAAGTCCACTAGGTCGATCTTGTTCACTGCCACAATCACGTGCGTCACACGCAGCAATTTGAGCACTGACAAGTGCCGGCGAGTCTGCTCCAGAACACCTTTTCGGGCGTCAATCAGTACAACCACGGCGTCCGCAGTGGACGCGCCAGTCACCGTGTTTTTGGTGTACTGCACGTGCCCGGGGCAGTCAGCCAGGATAAAGCTGCGGCGGTCCGTGGCGAAGTAGCGGTAGGCGACGTCGATGGTGATGCCTTGTTCGCGCTCGGCCCGTAGACCGTCGGTCAGCAGGGCGAGGTCAACGCCGCCCTTTTCGCCGCCGAATCCGCGGTCGGCCGAGGAACGGGTCACGGCTTCAAGCTGGTCCGCGAGAATCGCTTTGGAATCGTGTAGAAGACGGCCTACCAGGGTGGACTTTCCGTCGTCTACCGAGCCTGCTGTGGCGAAGCGGAACAGTGTGGTGTCAGCCAAAAGTGCAGTACCGGCGTCGTTGGGGTTTAGCTCAACAGCGGTGGTTTCAACAGCAGCGCTCATTAGAAATAGCCGTCTTTCTTGCGATCTTCCATGGCTGCCTCGGAAATGCGGTCATCCGCCCTGGTGGCTCCACGTTCAGTAATGGTGGACGCGGCAACTTCTACAACCACCGCTGCAACGTCCATGGCGTCCGATTCCACGGCACCGGTGCAGGACATGTCCCCTACGGTGCGGTAGCGAACCAACTTGGTGACAACTTCCTCGTCCGGACGAGGTTGGGACACCTCACCTACGGCACGCCACATACCGTCGCGGGAAAATACTTCACGGTTGTGCGCGTAGTAGAGCCCCGGCAGTTCGATGTTTTCGCGTTCGATGTACCGCCAAATGTCCAGCTCGGTCCAGTTGCTGATGGGGAACGCGCGCACATGTTGGCCAACCGTGTGACGGCCGTTGTACAGGTTCCACAGCTCGGGCCGCTGATTGCGGGGGTCCCACTGACCAAACTCGTCACGCAAACTCAGGATGCGTTCCTTGGCGCGGGCCTTGTCCTCGTCACGACGCCCACCACCAAACACGGCATCAAATTTGTTGCGCTCAATAGCGTCCAGCAACGGTGCGGTCTGCAGCGGGTTGCGGGTCCCGTCAGCCCGTTCGGCCAACTCGCCGCGGTCAATAAAGTCCTGGACAGATCCGACGACGAGCTTAAGTCCCAGCCTCTCCACCGTCCGGTCACGGAAGTCGATCACCTCAGGGAAATTGTGCCCCGTGTCAACGTGCAGCACCGGGAACGGTACCTTGCCCGGCCAGAACGCCTTAGTGGCGAGGTGCAGCATCACCACAGAGTCCTTGCCGCCCGAGAACAACAGGGCAGGCTTCTCAAACTCGGCAACAACCTCGCGAATGATGTGAATCGCCTCGGACTCAAGGGTGTCCAGGCTGGAGAGCCGCTGCGCAGCTTCCGGCGAAACTGCTGCGCGGATGAGCCCGGACTGCGTCAAATCCTCAGTGGTGGTTGCGTTGCTCATACGTGTAGTCCGCATTCTGTTTTATCGGTACCGGCCCAGCGGCCAGCACGGGGATCTTCACCGGGGGCGACTTTTCGGGTGCAGGGTTGGCAGCCAATCGATGGGTACCCCTGGGTGAGCAACGGGTTGACCGGTAGCAGGTTGTTTTCGGAGTACTCCACAAGTTGGTCGAAGCTCCAGGCCGCCAGCGGGTTCACTTTGACCAGTCCATTAGCTTCGTCCCAAGTCACCAAGGGTGTGTTGGTGCGGGTGGGGGCTTCGTCGCGGCGAACTCCGGTGAACCAGAGTTCGTAACCGGCGAGGGTGCGTCGCAAAGGGGCAACCTTGCGCAGGGCACAGCATTGGGCGGCGTCACGTGCAAAGAGGTCTTTGCCAAGGAGCCGGTCCTGCTGTTCCACAGTGTTCTCGGGCAGCACGTCCACTACGTTGATGCGCAGGTTCGCTGCTACTTCATCGCGTGTGGCATAGGTTTCCGGGAAGTGGTAGCCAGTTTCGAGGAACAGGACGTCCACGCCGGGCAGCTGATCGGCCACAAGTGCCGGCAGCACGGCATCGGCCATGGAGCAGGCCACGGACACGCTGGAAAGCTCGAAGTTCCGGGCCACCCAGGCGATCACGTCACGGGCAGGGGCGTCCCAGCCGAGCTCGGCGGCGCCAGATTCTGCAAGGGCTTTGAGCTCTTCTTTGCTGCGTAGTGCGGTGCTCATTGGAGCGCCTCCTCGTCTGCTGCGTGTGCCCATTGGGCGAATGTTTGGCCTTCGATGTGGTCGGCTACATAGCGGCGAACTACTCGCTCTACGTAGTCAGGCAGGTCTGCCACGTAAACCTTGAGGCCGCGGACGGTGCGGCCCAGCCCAGCTTCTTCGCGGTTATCGGAAGCCAGCCCACCGCCCAAGTGGACCTGGAACCCCGGGGAGGGTTCGCCGTCGGGCGTTGGAAGCATCATGCCTTTGAGCCCGATGTCAGCGGTTTGAATGCGGGCGCAAGAGTTGGGGCAACCGTTGATGTGCAGGGAGAGCGCTTGGGGCAGCTGACCGGACTCCACAAGATCGGCGAGCCGGGTTTCCAGCTCGGCGATAGCGGTGGCCGCAGTGACCTTGGTTTCCACTATTGCAAGCTTGCAATATTCAATGCCGGTGCAGGCGATGGTGCCGCGGCGGAACACGGAGGGACGGGCGGAGAGGCCTAGCTTGTCCAGCTCGGCCACCAGCGTTTCGACGTTCTCGTTAGGCACGTCCAGGACCACAAGTTTTTGGTGTGGGGTGGTGCGCAGCCGGTAGGAACCGTTGGATTCAAGCAACTCAGCCAGGGATACAAGTGCCGCACCGGAGAGCCGCCCAGCGGTGGGTGTGGCGCCGATGTAGAACTTGCCGTCCTTCTGCTCGTGGATGCCTACGTGGTCCCCGGGGGTGGCCGGTTTGGGCGCCGCCGGGCCGTCGTTGAGCTTGTAGCCGAGGTACTCATCCTCCAGAACGGTGCGGAATTTCTCCACGCCCCAATCCGCCAGCAAGAACTTCAGACGGGCTTTGGTGCGCATCCGGCGGTAACCGTAGTCACGGAAAATACTTGTGACACCCAGCCAAACGTCGGCGGCTTGCTCGGGGAGAACAAAAGCGCCAAGACGTTTGCCCAACATCGGGTTGGTGGACAGCGCGCCACCCACCCACAGGTCGTAGCCAATACCGAGTTCGGGGTGAACGTGACCCACCAAGGCAACGTCGTTGATCTCGTGAACCACGTCTTGGCTGGGGTGGCCGGTGATGGCTGTCTTGAATTTGCGGGGCAGATTGGCCAGCTCAGGGTCGCCAATAAACCGCTCGGAGAGTTCCTGGATGAGCGGTGTGGGATCAATGATCTCGTCCTTGGCAATGCCCGCTACCGGAGAACCGAGAATCACGCGCGGAACGTCGCCACAAGCCTCGGTGGTGGAGAGCCCCACAGACTCTAGCCTGCGCCAAATCTCGGGGACGTCTTCCACCCGAATCCAGTGCAACTGAATGTTTTGCCGGTCAGTCAGGTCCGCACTGCCACGGGCAAAGTCCACTGAAATCTGCCCGATCACGCGCAGTTGCTCGGTGGTGAGCGCCCCGCCGTCGATCCTGACTCGGAGCATAAAGTATTTGTCTTCGAGCTCGTGTGGCTCCAAGGTGGCTGTTTTACCGCCGTCGATCCCTTGTTTGCGCTGGGTGTAGAGCCCCCACCAGCGGAAACGGCCGTGCAGGTCAGTACCATCGATCGATTCGAAGCCCTGCTGCGCGTAGACGGTCTCAATGCGTTCGCGAACGTTGAGCCCGTTGTCCTCTTGCTTCCAGGTTTCATTGGCGTTGAGCGGCTCGGTGCCGTCCACCTTCCACTGACCGTGCGGTTTAGCTGCCGGGCGGCCCGGGCGGTTGGCCTTGCGGGATGCGGCGGGGTCAGTGCTTGCTCCGGCTAGAGCTGTCTCAGTCATTGTCCGACTCTAAAGCCGCGGCAATTTCTTCAACAAAGGAGGAGGCAATGAGAGGTCACGCGGGGAAACAATTCGTCACCTTTGGGACTTTTATGACGGGTTTCGAAGGGCCTCGTCGTAGCGTTCCAGCGCGATTTCGGCCAGCACTTCGGAGGGCAGGAGCGGCTCCGTGACCACGTCCGCGCCGGCTTTGGCCAACTGGTCGTGAAAAAATCCGTGCGCCAAAAGATAGGACGCCACCACCACACGATCTGCGCCTTCTTCCCGAGCCTGATCTTCCCTTGCTTGAGCAACGGCGTCGGGCACTGAAGGGCTCGCCGAGGCGCCGTACCCAATCACAATCCGGTTGGGAACTAAGGTGCGTAAATCCTTGGCGAGGGCTTCAACATTGACCGCAGCACCGGCGTCGGAGGATCCAGCCGCGGCCAGGACCACGGCATCATCGGCACCAAGGTTTGCTTCTGCGAGGCGGGTCGCCAGCAGCCGCGCCAAGCGCGGATCCGGGCCCAGCGGTTCCGCGGCGAACAGACCGGGACGGCTACTCACGGCCCGTGCAATGTCCACCTTGACGTGATAACCAACACTTAAAAGCAAAGGAACGACGACGGCGGACTCGTCTTCGCCAATCCCGGCCACAACGTCTTTGAGGTCTGGGGTTTGGACGTCAACGTAGGCCTCACGAACGTCGAGTTCAGGGCGCAGGGCAAGGATTGCGGCCCGTAGTGAATCGACCTCTGCGGCACCCTGGCCGCTCGAGGTTCCGTGGCTGCAGGCGATCAAAATGGGAAGCTGGCTCATGGCAGGAGCCTACGTTGCCGGGGGCGCCGGATGAGAACAGGCACGCTCGAAGTCCGTATTCTGGGACGAGCCATTTCCTCACCTTTTCTGGAAGGTTCCATGTTTTCCTTCGATGCCGCTTTGCTCGCTTTGGACCTGATTGGCGTGTTTTTCTTCGCCGTGTCAGGTTCGCTGCTGGCTGCGCGCAAACGATTCGATGTTGTGGGTTCGGTCCTTCTGGCCTCGCTGGTTGGTCTGGGTGGTGGCGTGATTCGCGATGTTCTGATCAACGCCGGCCCGCCAGCCGTTTTCACCAACCCGTGGTACTTGCTCCCGCCGGTGTTGGCTGCAGGTTTGGTGTTTTTCCTGTTTGAAAGTGTGCAGCGGTACACCTCGTTGCTGACCTACTTTGACGCTGGCGGACTGGCCTTGTTTTGTATGTCTGGTGCGCTCAAGGCCATCAACGCTGGCCTCCATCCGGTTGCTGCTGTGCTGCTGGGTGTCACCACTGCGGTGGGCGGTGGGGTGTTGCGGGACATCACAGCTAATGAGGTCCCGCAATTGTTTGATGCCAAGGATATTTACGCGCTTCCGGCCTTCACTGGCGCTGGGCTCACCGTCCTGGTTTGGAACCTTGGAGCATTCACGTGGGCCACAGCCTTGGCGATCGCGATGCTAGTTTTCGCTTTCCGAATCCTTGCGTGGCGGCGTCATTGGTTTGTGCCCTTGGCCGTTAATGGGTGGCATCGTCAAGAGAGCTAATTCCATTGGCTAGGATTGATTCCATGACTGACATGTTCCTAGAGAAGTTCCGTGCCCTGGTACCGAAGTATCTCGAGGATGAGTGGCAGCCAGAGGACGGCCTCACTGATGCCGAGCTGGATGAAGCCCTCTCCCAGCACACCTTCACCATCCCGGCTGTATTGCGCGAGTTCTACCTAGCCTTGGGTGGCTGTGAGGACATCATGGAGGCCTACCACTACTTCTGGGATCCTGAGGAGCTCGAAGTGGATGAAGAAGGCTTCTTGATGTTCCTTGAGGACGAGGAAGAGAAGTTCACTTGGGGCTTCCGTGCCGGGGACCTTTCCATCCCGGACCCCATTGTGTGGCGCCGAAACAACATGCGCGGGCAGTGGAAGAGCGAAGAAGGAACGTTCTCTGAGTTCACCTTCGACATGCTCGAGTGGGCTTTTGAGGGCGACGAAGACTAACTCCCGTCTGCCCCCTCCTACGAGCCGCCCCTGCCGCCGAGTTTCCCCTCTTTTTGGGGTCCCATTCGGCGTGTTGCCAAGAAACGCCGGGCTCACCGGGGCGATCTCCGCAAAAGAAGGGGATTCTCAGCGGATCACCCTGCCCGCGAGAACCTGTTGCACTTGAGCTAGGACCTCTTCTGGCCGGTACATCAAGGCCGCGTAGTCGAAGCGGAGAACTGTGTAGCCCCTGAGGATGCTCGCATTGTTCCGTGCCCGGTCTTTGATAACTTGTTTCGGCTCGAGGTGAGTTTTGCCGTCCACCTCAATAATCAGAAAACCCTCGATCAGGAAATCCACAATGCCTACCCCGGCAATCTCCACTTGAGCCTGGACGAACAGCCCCGCCTTGCGGAAGAGGAGTCTGGCCACCACTTCCAAGGGGGAATCGGCCGTACACTCAACTAAGTCCAGCACGCTCCGGGCCTTCCCGTTCCGTTTCCCCGGTAGCCGTTCCCGCAGAAAATCTAGGGTTGATTCGCCTTGGGCCACTGCAGATTCCACCATCACCACCGCTTCCAAAACTGGCCGGCAATTGAGCGCGTGAATCAGCACATCGCCTTTTCCAGCAACTGGCAGCAATGGGTGCTTGGGGACCACAGAGTTTCGATGAACGACGGCGTTCTTCTCACCCCCGTGCCTACAGAGCAGATGGGGCAGTTCCGGGTTATGCAGCACCCAGAAACCGTAAAAGTGGGCGGCCGATACACAGCTCACCAAGCCATTGGCCACCACGGCGTACCTGAGTACAGGGTCGGCTCCCGGAAGCGCAAGGACACCTGGACGCTCGCGCCGCACCACGCCGTCGTTCACTGCATTGCGCAAGTCCCGCTCGCTGAACCCGGCCCGCAATAGCTGCACCGGACGGGCCACCGAGCCGAAGCGCTGAAGGGCTTGCACCAGTTCCATGCTCCCCAGCGTGACGGGCCCAGCACCCTGAAGAAACCCGGAATAGCGCCTATGTGGACAACTTTGGCAACATCCCCAACAATCTCCCCTGCTGAGATTCCCCTCCTTTTGCCGAAGGTCCAGCGAATTCCCCGGCGGTTCGGCGCAACTCGCCGCAGCGCCTTCCAAAACCTGGGGAAACTCGGCAACACAACACTATGACGTCACAGTTGGACTACGTGACAATACTTGTCATAGACTTTCACTAGACACACCACCGCCTCCGGTGTTTCTGATGCGAACGGAAACGGCTCCGGCCTTTGCAATGTTTGACTCGTACATTGCAAAGGCCGGAGCCGTTTCGCTTACCCAAAAACTAGCTAGCGCGGTCCACCACTGCTAGAGCAAAGCTGGCCAAGGATTCCTTGACTACACCCTCCGGCAGCGGCGCCAAGGCGGCAATTGCCTCGTCAGCCCACGTGCGTGCAATAGCCCAAGACTCGTTGGTGACCGGGTGCTCACGCAGGGCGGTAACGGTCTTAGCCAGTGCCTCATCGCTACTGAGATCCCCATCCACCAGGGTCAAAAGTTCCGCGGCGGATTCGTCGCCTGCCGCTGCAGCCTGACGCAACAGCAGCACCGGCAGGGTTGGCACGCCCTCACGCAGGTCCGTTCCGGGCGACTTACCGGACTTGACCTTTACTCCGGTGACATCAATAACGTCGTCGGCAAGCTGGAAGGCAACACCAATTTTTTCGCCATACTCAACCAGAACGTCTTCGTATTCGTCAGGTGCGCCGGAGAAGATGGCACCGAGCTGACCGGAAGCAGCCACCAAGGAACCAGTTTTGTCCGCGATCACTGACAAGTAGTGCGCCAAAGGGTCTTCGCCTTCGCGCGGTCCAACTGTCTCGTGCAATTGGCCAAGGCACAAACGCTCAAAGGTCCGCGCCTGAATACCAAGGGCGCGGGTACCCAATTCCGAAACCAGGATCGAGGCGCGCGCAAAAATCAGGTCACCGGTGAGCACTGCAACCGAGTTGCCCCAGACCTCGTGCGCTGTGGGTGCGCCGCGACGGTAAGGAGCGGAGTCCATAACGTCGTCGTGGTACAGGGTTGCTAGATGCGTCAACTCAACAACTACAGCAGCCTGGACAATCTCAGGGCGGGTGTGGTCCCCCAAGTGTGAGGTCAGCAGAGTCAGTAGCGGGCGGACGCGCTTGCCGCCGGCTTCCACCAAGTGGCGCGACGTTGCGTCAGCGAGCGGGTCAGAGTTGGCAATGGCTTCGCGCAGCTTCTTCTCAACCCGAGCCAAGTTTTTGGTGATCTCCGGGCCGAGCACGTCATCCTCTGCGATCGCTGCAAAACCGGCCGGAAGGGTCAGGGAAGTGGCGATGGCCGTGGTGTTGGGGGCAGGCTCATCGGCTGGGGGCAGGCCGTGTCCGGCGTGCGTCCAGCTGTGGTTTGCGGAGTTGGTCACGAGCTAAGCCTAACTAGTGGGCGTCGAAACGGATGACTTGGAGCCCGGAACGGCATTATTTGCCGGCCCCGGGGTGGGCAGGAGCCCGGTGTTTGAGGTGGCCGGAACAAGTTTCTCGAGCAAACGAATTGCCCGGTCCTCAAGTCCTTTTTCTTCGGGCCCGGTGAGATTGGCCAGCATTCGGACCACAAAACGCATCAGCGGCGGAATCGGCATACCGGTCCGCAGCGCGAGTTTCATCACTGCCGGTTTGCCGATGAGCGTGGCGAAAGTACGGCCCAAAGTGAAGTGGGATCCCCACTGTTCGCGCACATAGTCTGCGTATCCGGCAAGGTGCGCGTCGGCGTCGTGCTGGCTAAGAGGTGAGGACTTCAGGGACTGCGCGTCAATGATGAACTCGGCGGCGAACCTCGCGGACTCCATTGCGTAGGAGATGCCTTCACCGTTAAACGGAGACACCATTCCGCCAGCGTCGCCGAGCAACAGCAAGCCGGGCGCGTAGTGCGGGGTGCGGTTGAAACCCATGGGCAATGCGGCGCCGCGAATTTCCCCCACCATGTTCGCCGGTGTGTAGCCCCACTCAGCGGGCATACCAGCTGTCCAGTCCCGTAGGACCTGCTTGTAGTCGAGTTTCCCGAATTCTTTGGACGAGTTCAGGATGCCCAGACCCACATTGGACGTGCCGTCACCCACACCAAAAACCCAACCGTAGCCGGGCAGCGGACGGCCGTTTTTGTCAGGGAGTTCCAGCCAGCCTTCCATCCAGTCGTCATTAGTGCGCGGGGACGTGAAGTAGGTGCGCACGGCTACGCCGAGAGGCCGGTCATCGCGCTTGGCGACACCCAGAGATACAGCGGTGCGGCTCGAGTTTCCGTCAGCTGCAAGGACAACGTCAGCGTAAAAATCACGGGTTTCCCCGGTTTTGCGCCCGTCCGGGTCCAGGATTGCGGCCCGAACGCCGGTCACACGGCCGTCTTCACCGCGCAGCGCTTGGGTCACGCTGTGGCTTTCCAGTACGACGGCGCCTGCCGAACGAGCGTGCTCAACCAACTCTTCGTCAAAGCCAAGGCGCGTGCGGATCAGTCCATAGTCGGGAAAGTCTGTGAGCTCGGGCCAAGGAACCTCAATTTGGCGACCCCCAGCGATCAGGCGGAGCCCCTTATTGCGGCGCCACCCTTCGGCTACAGGGTGTGGCAAACCGAGCTTCTGAATCTCCCGCACAGCGCGGGGTGTGAGCCCATCGCCGCAGACTTTCTCACGCGGGAAGGTGGTTTTTTCCAGCACAGTGACGCTGACGCCAGCTTGAGCCAAATAGTAGGCCGCAGTAGACCCGGCCGGGCCCGCTCCAACAATAAGTACGTTCACGGTGAGGGTGCTTTAGCTTTCCGCCAAGGGCTTGGCCGGCGCGGAAGTGGTTGCGGACACCAGTGGCTTGGTGGCTCGGTGCACTGCAACGATTCCGCCGCTGAGGTTGCGGTAGGCAACGTCTTCCCAACCGGCGTCCTGCATCCAGTGGCTCAGATTGTCTTGATCCGGCCAAGCACGAATGGACTCGGCCAGGTACACGTAAGCGTCCGGGTTGGAGGAGACCTTAGTGGCAATGGCGGGCAGTGCTCGCATGAGGTACTCGGTGTACATGGTGCGCCACAGCGGGATGACGGGTTGGGAAAACTCCGCAATCACAATACGTCCGCCAGGTTTGGTCACGCGGAACATCTCAGCGAGCGCTTCTTTGGGACGGTTGACGTTGCGCAACCCAAAGGAAATGGTGCTCGCATCAAAGCTGTTGTCCGCGAACGGCAGGTTGGTGGCATCGCCCGCAATGAAGTTGATGTCTGGGCGGCGTCGTTTGCCGGTGCGCAGCATCCCCAAGGAGAAGTCGCAGGCCACAACGTCGATTCCAGCGTCCGCGTAGGGCTCGGAAGAAGTCCCGGTCCCGGCAGCAAGATCGAGCACGCGCTGACCCGGACGGGCACCTACGGCGTCGAACACAATTTTTCGCCATCGGCGCGTTTGGCCCATAGAGAGGACGTCGTTGACCACGTCATACCGCGGCGCAACATCGTCGAACATCTTGGCTACTTCGTCCGGACGCTTATCGAGAGAGGCTCTATTACCTGCGCTAGTCACCATCCCATTGTCGCAAATCTTTGCCCGGGCTTCTAACCACGTGATGAGAAACGCCCGGGAGCGGTGAGGGTAAGCAGATTCGGGCCAGCGCGGCGGCAGAGTAATGTTGTCTCATCATGACCGGCACCCTCAAAGCTCTTACAGTCCCCCTGGGAGAATCCCGCTCCCCCGAGGGGCTTTCTGCTTTCCTAGTCCGGGACAACATGCTCAGTTGGAACCGGCGCGAATCCGGTTTGGTGGGCTTTGGCGAGCTTGACCGTTTCACCGCCACGGGCCCGGACCGGTTTATCAACGCGGAACAGTGGTGGAAGCACCTGATTCTGGATGGCGATATTCGCGACGAGGTGAACCGTCCCGGCACTGGCGCCGTGGCTTTTGGTTCCTTCGCGTTCTCCAAAACGTCGAACCACCTTTCGCGGCTGATAGTCCCTGAGCTCGTGGTAGGACTGCGCGACGGCGCCGCTTGGGCCACGCTGCAAACGTATAACGACGCCGAAATCACCTCAGCGGATGTCCTCGCTGCGCTGGATGGTTGGCTCGGCGTCGAACCTTCCGCTGCGGGTTCAACTGGCAGTTCGGCCGGCAGTTCCGCCGGGGTGGGAAGTGGGCTCGAGGGAACACTTGCCACTGGCGCCCTCTCCGAGTCTGAGTGGACTGAAGCGGTCCGTTTGGGTGTTGAACAAATTGGCACCGGACGGCTGGAGAAGTTGGTTTTGGCACGCGATGTAGTGGCAACCATTCCCGACGGTGTGCATGCGGCCGCGGTCCTCAAGGAGCTCGCGCAACGATACCGGGATTGCTGGACCTACGGTGTGGATGGGCTGGTTGGTTCCACCCCGGAGATGTTGATTCAGGTGGAGGGCCGCACGGCTCAGGCGCGCGTATTGGCAGGAACCTTAGACCGCCGGGATGCGGTTGCACACGATCCTAACGGCGACGGTTTGGCCTATGCCGAGCGCATGTTGGCCGGTTCCGCCAAGCAACTTCACGAGCACAAGATCGCCATCGCGTCCTTGACCACGGCGCTTGAGCCCTTCTCTGAAGCGATGAGCGCACACACCGAGCCCTTCATTTTGGAACTCCCAAACGTATGGCATTTGGCCTCCGACGTTCGCGCCGAATTGGCTGACGCAGAAGGCCATGTGCCTACCTCGCTCGCGCTGATAAACGCTTTGCATCCCACTGCTGCCGTCTGCGGAACCCCCACCGCGGTGGCCGGTGAGTTGCTGCGCGAGCTGGAAAAAATGGAGCGGGGACCCTACGCGGGACCGGTGGGCTGGTTGGACAGCGCTGGCAACGGCGAGTGGGGTATTGCATTGCGTGGAGCCGTCATCGAGTCCCCCACGCAGGTGCGCTTGTATGCAGGTTGCGGCATTGTTGCTGGCTCAGATCCGGCTGCTGAACTTGCAGAGACGTGGGCCAAGTTCCGGCCCATGCTCGAAGCCCTCGGCCTGCGAACCTGACGCCTGCGCGCTTCTGGATCGCTCCTGGATCTCTTCCCGGCTTGCGCCTGGATCGCTTCCAGGCTTGCTCCCTCGCGATTCCACCTCATCTCCACCTCAGCGCCGAGAAGTCTGTAATAAGAGACAGAGACCCTCGTGTCACACTTGTGTTCCACACCACACTTGGTATCCAATGGTGAACATTAGTTGACTGTGACGCACCTCTCTCAGCCGGCTATAGACTTAAGGCCGGTTTATTTGCCAATCACCCCTGCTACAAAAGGTAAAGACATGCAGATCCAATCCAAGACTGTGGCTAAAGCCCTGGCAGTCTTCGCCGTCGGCGCCCTCGCACTGACCGGATGCACCAACGCTTCCGAAACCGGCACCCCCGGCGCCGGTGCAAGCAGCGGTGGCGCTGCAAGCTTCGATCCCAGCACCATCCAGAAGGATGATGCGCTTGCAGCATTGGTTCCCGCAGCCATCAAGGCCAAGGGCACACTGACCGTCGGTGCAGACACGTCCTACGAGCCGGCCGAATTCTTGGCCACCGATGGCCAGACCCCGGTAGGTTACGACGTCGACATCGCCAAGGCGATTGGCGCCACTTTGGGCCTGAAGGTTCAGGTCCAAACGGCCGAGTTCACCGGCATCCTCCCGGCATTGGGCCCCAAGTACGATCTCGGCATTTCCTCCTTCACAATCACCAAGGAACGCCTCGCCGCTGTAAACATGGTGAGCTACTTCAACGCCGGCACCGGCTGGGCTGTCCAGAAGGACAACCCCAAGAAGTTCTCCCTCGATGACATTTGCGGACGCTCCATCGGCGTGCAGACCGGAACCGTCCAGGAAGACCCGGACCTCTCCACGCGCAGCAAGAAGTGTGTAGCTGACGGCAAAAAGGCCATCGACGTTGTAACCCTCAAGAACCAGACTGATGTCACCACTCGTCTGGTCAACGGCAGCATCGATGCCATGGCTGCTGACTCACCGATCATCGGTAACGCTGTTGCCAAAACCAACGGTGCACTCGAGAAGTTCGGCGAGGTCTACGACGCTGCACCTCAGGGCATTGCCATTGCAAAGTCGGACACCGCCTTGGCTGATGTCATCCAGAAGACGCTCACCAAGTTGATGTCAGATGGTTCGTACAAGAAGATCCTCGAGGGCTGGAACAACCCTGAGGGCGCCATCGACAAGGCCGAGGTCAACCCGGCGGCTGGCTCTTGAGCCATTCCGCCACCCCGAACTCCACAGGTGGAATGATGGCCCGCCATCACAAGGACACTGACGCACCGGTACTGAACAAAGCAGTACCGGTGCGTCACCCCGGGCGCTGGATTAGCGCCGTCGTAATTCTTGGTGTTTTGGCTCTGATTTTGCAGAGCCTTTTCACCAACCCACGTTTCCGCTGGGACATCGTTGCCACCTACATTTTGGACACCAAAGTTGTCCAAGGTGTGGGCTGGACTTTGTTGCTCACCGTAGCGTCAATGGTGCTGGCAATTGTGCTGGCAATCCTCTTGGCGTTTATGAGGCAGTCGGACAACCCGGTATTCCGCTGGTCCAGCTGGGTATGGGTTTGGTTTTTCCGCGGTACACCGGTTTACACCCAGTTGATTTTCTGGGGACTGATCTCGGTCCTCTACCCAAAGATCAGCGCGGGCATCCCGTTCGGTCCCGAGTGGTTCAGTCTGGATACTGCCAGCGTGATCACCACTTTGGTGGGCGCCATTTTGGGTCTAGGCCTGAACGAATCTGCTTACCTTGCCGAGATTTTCCGGGCCGGCCTGAAGTCTGTAGACAAGGGCCAGATGGAAGCCGCTGAGGCTCTGGGCATGTCCAAGGGCAAGATCATGTGGCGGATTATTCTGCCTCAGGCCATGCGTGTGATAGTTCCACCAACAGGCAACGAGACCATCGGCATGCTCAAGACCACCTCGTTGGTTCTAGCCGTGCCGTTCACACTCGACCTGACTTTCGCCACCAACTCCTTGGCTAACCGCACGTACATGCCAATTCCGTTGCTACTGGTTGCCGCAATTTGGTACCTGGTCATCACCAGCTTGTTGATGGTTGGCCAGCACTACATCGAGGCGTACTACGGAAAGGGCGTAGACAACCTCTCGCCCGCTCCGGTGAACGCCGTCGCAGCCAAGGCCAACAGTGCATTCAAGAGTGGTGCTCATGTTGGGCCTGTAACCGCTGCCACTGAGACTGTTGCTGCACCAGCTGGTGCACCCGAGTCCGCGGCCACCGCGGAAGATCCGAAGGAGGACTCAAAATGACGGCTAACACCGCCGAGCCGCTAGTCCGGATCGAAGGGCTGCATAAGTTCTACGGCCACCACCACGTTCTGCGCGGGATTGATCTCACTGTCAACCAAGGCGAAGTCTCCGTGGTAATTGGCCCCTCGGGCTCCGGAAAGTCCACCATGCTTCGTTGTGTGAACCTGCTGGAAACCATCAGCGCTGGACGCATTTCCGTGGGTGGTGACCTGATCGGTTACCGCGAAGTCAATGGCCGCTTGCACGATCTGAAGACCAAGGAAATCTCGGCCCAGCGCCGCGAAATCGGAATGGTCTTCCAGCGCTTCAACCTCTTCCCTCACAAGACTGCTTTGCAGAACGTGATGGAAGCTCCGGTACAGGTCAAGCGTGTACCCAAGGCTGTGGCCAAAAAGAAGGCTCTCGAGTTGCTGGACCGGGTGGGCTTGGGTGATCGCTCTGGCCACTACCCTGCACAGCTCTCTGGTGGTCAGCAGCAGCGTGTGGCAATTGCCCGGGCGTTGGCCATGGAGCCGGAATTGATGCTCTTTGATGAGCCTACTTCCGCTCTGGACCCTGAACTGGTGGGCGATGTGCTCAACGTGATGAAGGATCTGGCCAAGTCCGGTATGACCATGATTGTGGTAACTCACGAGATTGGTTTTGCCCGCGAAGTCGGCGACCGGCTCACGTTTATGGATGGCGGCGTTGTGGTGGAAAGTGGCGATCCTCGCGAGATCATCGCCAACCCGCAACATGCCCGAACCAAGGAGTTCCTCAGCCGCGTGCTGTAGTTCCTGTTTTCGCTACAAAAAAGGACATTCGCATCCGGAATCCGGAGTGCGGATGTCCTTTTTTGTAGCGGTTTTGAGGGCGGCGGAGCTAAGCGAATGCGGAGTTAAGCGAGTGCGGAGCGGGACGGCCTGCGTGGGACCCCGCTGTCGCTGAGGAACTTGTTGAACCGGTCTAGGCTTTGCAGTTCTTGCCATCCCCAGCGAATAACTCGCGGACCCAATGCGCGGATCCTGTCCTCACGCCGTTTCTCGGCCTGCACAATCTCCGAGGCGCTGCGTCCATTCGTGTACTCAATCTTCTGATACTTCACAGCACCGTCGAACTCGCCCACCAGAATAGAGTCCGACGACGGTAGTGCGGCTAAAGTGCCAGAGGCGCCAAAGGTTCCACCACCAAAGGGGCCGGAACCAGCGCCGCCACTTGCCGCTCCACCACGAATGCTGTCCGGGGCTGGCCAATCGAAGTCGGTGCGCGCCACTAAACCCTGGCGATCATAAAACTCGTGTTGCAGACGCGGCCTAGCGAAGCCTGCAATTTCCATCATTGCCCGGCTCAGCGATTCGCCCGGAGAGCCCGACGCCGGATCGGCAAAGGCCAATCGCTGGGTAAGTCGCTTGCATCCGTCGGCCGAGTAAAGCTCCTCGATGCCCTCCAGAATTTCCGTCCGGCCCAATGGAAGAAACCCGCGTTTCGCATCGCCATTGAGCGCATGATCCGTAGCCATAATCGCATCGGGAAAAGTGGCGTACACCAAAAGGTCCTGCACAGTCCGGACCCGGCTGGAGACCAGAACGCCGTACCGCTGAACGGCGTCCCCTCCCCCATCCGGAACGTGGTGACGCACCACTCCGTTGCGTGAACGCCCACCGCGAGCGTCGGACGTGTAGGCGTGTACCGGCGTCGTACTTCTGAGAGGTAGGTGCCACAGCAGCGCGGCCGAATCGCGGCAGAAAACTGTCCGTGAGCGGAACGATTCGGCGCAGGCGCGGATGCGGTGCAAGTCTTTGTCCCAGGGTGCGAGTGCGTTCCAGGTGCCCGTCTCGAGGTAAACGCCTGCCCTGAGCCGAACGAGTTCGCCGGATTTCGCTTGCCTAGCAAGGGTTCGTGCGCCTAGGCCTGTGGTAGCTGTTCGCGTCAGGATCAACGGTTGGAGGGACATGCTTCTACTCTCGCGGGAACGCAGCCGAGGCAATAGGCGCGTTGAGCCGTATGTGGACAGCGTGCGCGAATTCGTTCGGGACTACTCCTCCACACGATCCCCACCTTTTCCGCTACGAAATTAGACATTCGCATCCGGAATCCGGGGTGCGAATGTCCTTTTTTGTAGCGGTTAGCGGAGTGCGGCGTTCACCGAAGACTTGATGCGAGCGTGGAGATTGCGCAGGGTGTCGCGAGTGGTGCGGACCTCGATGATACTGCGGCCGGTGATGGCCTCGGCCAGAGCATCCTCGAGTTCGGCGCGAGTGCTCACCACACGGTGCGCGATGCCGTACGCCGCGGCAAGGTGCGCAATGTCCACCGTGTGCGGGGTGCCAAAGTAACGTTCGACGGCGGCCGCGTACCGTGGTTTTTCGCCGAGCTGCCCGTGCTCCAAGACGGAGAAGATCCCGCCCCCGGAGTCGTTGAGGACAACGATTTGGAGCGGCCAGTCGGGTTCGTCAGGTGGGGTGAGCAGTGCGCCGACGTCGTGCAGGAAAGTGAGGTCTCCGAGAAGAACCCGCGTGGGGGTTGAGCTGGAGAACATCACGCCCGTGGCCGTTGAGATGGTGCCGTCGATCCCGGCAAGGCCGCGGTTAGCGTAGACGTTCCCGGGTGAGGTGCCTTCTGGTGAAACCACGGGCTGCCCGGCGAGGTCAACATCCCTGATCGGGTTGGAGGAGCCGAGGACCAAGGCCGCCCCTGGGACACCCGTTGCCCCATTGTGAGCAGCCCAGACGCGCCGCGCCACGGCAGGACCTGTGAGCGTCTGGGGCTCTGTCAGTCCGGCCCGCCCGGACAACCCAGACGCACCTAGCACCTCAGCGAGCGCGCCCTCGGCTGCAGCGCCCGCGGCTTGCCATGCCTCAAGCCAGCCGTCTTCACCACGCCCGGCGAACAATGATAGCTCTTCCCAGTCGTCGATCACGGTTTCCGGGCGCTTGCCTTCGTCGAACCAGGCGACTGGCCGCGGAACGTATAAAGCACGCGGAATATCCGTGCGGGCCAGCAGAGCGGCAACGGGCCGGGACAAGGTAGGCCGTCCAAACACGATCACCCGATCTACGGCAAGCAATCCTTCGGGCCCGGATTCGGCGAGCAGTAGCCGGTACGGTCCCACAGCGTTGGGCCCAAAACGTGCGTTGGAGGATGGCTCGGCCAAGAGAGGCAAGCCGTGAACTCGGGCAAAGTATTCGGCCTCGCGCCCAGCCTCGGCACTGGTGGCGTGGCCTGCCACCACAACTGCCCGCCCGGGGCGCTCCCCTACTGGCTGGTAAGGCAACACTTCAAAGCGCCAGTCTGCATCGTCGTCGGAAGCGGCGTCCGCCTGAACACCGCCAGCAAAAGCGGCGTCAGCAAAACCCGTAGCCGGTTGCTCTTCCCAATCCGTGCCGTCCAGCGGCGGGGTGAGCGGGTCGCGGAAGGCGAGGTTGACCTGTACGGGGCCGGCTGGCGTGCCCGGCAGCTCACCTTTGGCGGCCAGAAGAGCAGTGCGTATCGCTGAGACTGGTGAATCCCCCGCGGCAACATCCACAGCAAAACGGGCATGCTCAGCAAAAAGGTCGAACTGCACTGTGGTCTGGTTAGCTCCGGTTCCGCGTAGCTCGGTGGGCCGGTCGGCGGAGAGCACCACCAGGGGGACGCTCGCGTGGTTGGCTTCCATCACCGCGGGCAAGAGGTTTCCGACGGCAGTCCCGGAGGTGGTCACGATGCCCGCCGGGGCGCCACTCCCCAGTGCGAGCCCCAGTGCGGTGAATCCTGCCACTCGCTCATCGGTGCGGATGAGGACACGGATGCGGTCTGCGGATTCTGCCTCGGCAAGCGCGTAAGCCAGGGGCGCAGAGCGGGATCCTGGGGCCAGCACCACGTATTTCACCCCGTAGCCGATCAGCGTTTCCACGGCCAGTCGCGCGGATGCCATCGAGTCGAGTACGGGCTCTGGGGGCAGTTGTGAAGTCACCGCTCCAGTCTATTTCCCTTCCGCACGCGCAAACGCTCGCCCACCGTTGGCAAAAATTTGGAGCCACGGCGGACGAGCGTTTGGGTCAAACAGTTTCTATGCGAACATCACTTTTTGAAGATCTGTACGACGGCGGGACGCGGTGCGCGCACTTGGCCCTTCTTGGGCTTCGCGCCAGCGGGCACGTAATCCGGGAAGAAGGAATGCTGGTCCGTGAAGGAACCTTCTTCACCCGGGTGCTGGACCGACACAAAAACGTTGCGTTCCTCGTCGTGCACAATCGGGCCACAGGTTTCGGCTTCACGTGGCACGGCTAGGAACTGCTCCACGCGTCCACGTTCGCTGCCTTCTAGGGTGACTTTGAAGAGACCGTCTGCCTTGGCGATGGTGGAAGGCGCGCCGTCGGTGGAGATCCACAGGTTCCCTACGGAGTCGAATGCCACGTTGTCTGGGCAAGAGATAGGGGAAACCTTCTCTACCGGGTAGCCACCGAAGTAGGTGCTGCCGTTTACCGAAGGATCGCCGCAGACCAGGAGCAGGTTCCAGAAGAAGCGTGTTGAGGTCTGGTCGCCGCGTTCGGTGATTTCCACAATGTGGCCGTCGCGGTTGGTGGTGCGCGGGTTTGGCTCCGTTGCGCCTTCTTTGCCGGTTTTGCCGCGGTCGGTGTTGTTGGTGCAGGCTACGTAGACTTTGCCGGTGGCCAGTGAGGGCTGGACGTCTTCGCAACGGTCCATTTTGGTGGGGTTGACCTTGTCTGCAGCCAAACGCGTGTATACCAGAACTTCTGCCACGCTCATCCCGGCAACCTTGGATTGACCGTCTTCAACCAGCGGGATCCACTGCCCGGTACCGTCGAAGGCACCGTCTGAGGGGAGCTTGCCGCTGCCGTCGATTTCGGCGGCCGAGGAGTCGCCGGTGAAGCGGGCTACGTAGAGGTCGCCTTCTTCGAGGAGGGTCATGTTGTGCGCGCGGTCGGCTGCTGTATTTCCGGAACGGTACTTGTTCTTGGACACAAACTTGTACAGGTAGTCGAAGCGCTCGTCGTCACCCATGTAGGCCACAACGTGTCCGGAGCTAGCCACAATTACGTTGGCGCCTTCGTGCTTGAAGCGGCCCATCGCTGAGTGCTTGCGCGGGGTGGAGGTGGGGTCAAACGGGTCAACTTCTACGATCCAGCCGAAGCGGTTGGCTTCATTTTCGTATCCGGCATTTCGGGTGTCGAAGCGAGGGTCGTCCAGCTCCCAGTTGCGGGCGGTGGGCTTGCTTCCCAGGCCGTAGCGCTTGTCCGAGGCAGAGGTTCCGGGGGTGACAAAGTAGCCGTTGAAGTTTTCTTCACCGGAAAGGATGGTGCCCCAAGGGGTGGTGCCGCCGGCGCAGTTGCCCAGGGTTCCCTTGATGGCAGCACCGGTGGGGTCAGCAACGGTCTTGACCAGCTCGTTGCCAGCTGCGGGCCCGGTGAGCGTGTACACGGTTTCGGTGAGGTAGCGCCGGTTCAGCGGCGCACCCTTGACGTAGTTCCACGGCTTGGTGGTGTTTTTACGTTCAAGTTCGACGACGGTCAAACCGTGTGCGGCGCGGCCCACTTGGCGCACTGTGGCTGCGTCAGTGGTGGCCGGGAACATGATGTTCTCGTTGGTGTATTCGTGGTTGGCGAAGAGGACGGCGCGGCGGCCCTTACTACCGGGGATCTGGATGATGTCCGAGTAGTCGTTGTTGTAACCGAATTGGAGTTCTTGAGCTGCGCCGCTCTGGTTGTTGATGTCGAAAGCGGGTGCGTCGTTGAAGAGCGGGTCACCCCAGCGGATGATCGGCTGCCAGTCAAAACCTTGAGGAACCGTAAACGCGTCAACTGCTGCATCCACAGGCTTGATGGCGTCAAAAGCGAGCTTGCTTTTGTGCCCGTGCTTAGCGGCGCCAGCCAAACCAGCGGCCGCGTTTCCTGAAGCAGCGTTTGCTGTGCTTGCGGCGTTTCCGCCAAGGACAACTGCTAGGGCACCTACGGCGCCTGCGCCGAGGGCTTGGCGGCGGGTGAACGCGGCGGAAACAACGTCACGGAAGTAGCCGTTGGAGCTGGTGTTGCAAACTTCACCAAAGCAGGCGTTGTCGCATTTGAGCGCACAAGTTACAGGGCTGCGCTTGCCCAGTGTGTGTCCGGCCATGGGCAGGAGCTGAATCTTGCGGTTGGTGTCCAAAGACATCTGAGGGACCTTTCAGGGGTGCGTACTGCGGTCCCGTACAGCCAAACAGTCCCCCGCGACATCCACCCCAAAATCGAGTGAAATCGAAGTGAACTCGGTCACTGGAAGTCAAGCGCAGCCAAACGCGCGCCGTCCATTATGCAGCGAAATCTATGCATAACAGGTAGTTGAGCTTATGATTGTTTTCATAAGGGAGGCGTGATGGCTGGGTACAAGATTGATCGTCAAATGAAAGAATTTGGCGAACACGTCCGTGGCTGGCGGATGGTTCTGAATCTGACACAACAGCAGGTTGCCGAACGCGCGAACACCACACGGGACACGCTGAGGAAGATTGAGACCGGGAGCGGCGGGGTTGGTTTTGCAGTTGTTGCCCAGGTATTGCGTGCGTTGGGGCAGCTGGACACTGTGGTATCCGCCGTCGATCCGCTAAATAGCGATCTTGGCCGAATTCGTGCAGGGAACCTCAACAAGAAGCGGGCCCTATGACCACCATTGAAGTCTACTTGGGCGACGGCGATGCGACCCTAGTTGGCCAGGCCCACTTGACGCGAAACCGCGGCCAGTTGTCAACGACTTTCCTCTACAGCTCGCAATATCTCTCGGGCACACATGCTGCGATCGACCCTGCACTCCCTCTGGTTCCCGGTGCTCAACACCAGTTGGGTCTTGCGGGGGCATTTGCGGACAGCTCACCCGATAGATGGGGCCGTAATCTCATAGAAAAAGCAGAACGGGCCAGCGCCCGCGAGGAGAATCGGTCGGTACAAAGCCTTGACGATCTTGACTTCCTACTTGGAGTCAGCGATGACACACGGCAAGGTGCTCTTCGATTTCGGATGCCGGACCAGCTCGACTTTCTTGGACGGCCTTCGAAGGTTCCTCAGTTGGTTTCGCTACCGGAGCTCCTGCGCGCTTCAGACCAGCTATCGCGTGATGGCGATACGTCCGCTGCGGTCAAACAACTGCTCGATACCGGAACTACAGGTCTGGGTGGCGCGCGTCCCAAAGCGTCATTTCGATTTCCTGATCAGGGATTGGGCATTGCAAAGTTTCCTCACGCGAGCGATCAGTGGGACGTTATGGCGTGGGAGTCGACAGCTCTGGACCTACTTGGCCTCGCTGGCATCACGACGCCCCTTCATAAGCTGGTCACCGTGGGCGAGAGGTCCGTGTTGCTTTTGCGCCGGTTTGACCGCTCCCCGTTAGGATCACGCATTGGCTACATCAGCGCCATGACCGCAACGGGATCCACCGACGGTCAGCGCCGCGATTACGCGGACATTGCCGAGTCCCTCCGCGATCTCTCCAGCAATCTGAAAAGCGATCAGCGTGAGCTCTTCGACCGCGCCGTTGCGAACGTGGCACTGGGCAATACGGATGATCACTTGCGCAACCACGGCTTACTATCGACGGGCCACGGCTGGGCCATGAGTCCGGCTTTCGACGTCAACCCGAACCCTGATCTGGCACAGCGCCGATCAACGTCGATCATGGGTGCGGATACTTTCGACGATGAAGTTGCAGGCCTTCTAGCGTTGGCCGACGAATGCGATTTGACGCTCAAAAACGCCAAAAATCGGATTGGTGCAGTGGCGGGACATCTGAGCGGATGGCAGGCGGTCGCACGCAAAAATGGCATACGAGGTCAGGAGGTCACGATGATGGCTGAATCCTTGACTCCTCGTCTTGAAGCACTCTTGGCAGCCGCAGTCTAGGCCACTTCCCCCGGACCGCTACTAACCGCTTAACTGCTCAGCACCGCGTACGCCTCCCGAAGCCGCTGTAGCCACCACTCGCGTCGCGGCGCCGCGGCCGTGAACTGCGTCAACAGCGCTGGGTCCGGGTCAACATCGCGGATGGTGATGCCGCCGTCGTGCACTGTGAGGGAGTCGGCAACCACGTCCCCCGCCATCAGCGAAACGGTCCCCAGCCCGCACGCATACGGGAGTTCCGGCAGCGCCGCGGCTAGGGCCAGGCCGGCGCGGATTCCCACTGAGGTGTCTAGGGCCGAACTCACAACGGCGGGGAGCCCGGCTTGCGCCACAATATCCAGCGCGCGCTGTACTCCCCCGAGCGGGGCGACTTTCACGATGATCAGATCCGCAGCCCCGGCCCGGGCTACTTTGAGCGGGTCCTCGGCTTTGCGGACTGATTCGTCGGCGGCGATGAGGAGAGGGTTGCCGGTGGCGCGGAGTTGGCGCCTAGTTTCTGCGAGGCCGGGGACGTCCGGGACGGGTTGTTCGGCGTATTCGAGATTGTATTGAGCCAGGGCGTTGAGGGTCGCGACGGCGGTGGGCACGTCCCAGCCACCGTTGGCGTCTACTCGCAGGCGTGCGTTAGGGGCGGCAGCGCGCACGGCGGCCACCCGGGCGAGGTCATCAGCGGGGGTTTGGCCGGACTCGGCTACCTTGATTTTGATGGCGTCCACACGACCAAACCCGGCGAGGACGTCGGCCACACGGCCGGGCGCCACGGCGGGAACCGTAGCGTTGACGGCAATGCTGGTCCGCAGCGGCGGGGGGAAACCTTGCCATGCTGCTTCGATGGCCGCTGCGAGCCAACGTGAGGACTCGTCCGGCCCGTATTCCAGGAACGGCCCAAACTCGCCCCAGCCGGCTGGCCCGTCAAAGAGCATCACTTCGCGGTGCAGGACGCCTCGGAATTTCACGCGCATAGGAATGGAGACCACATGCGCGGAGGCAAGCAATTCCTCAAGCGACGGCAAAGTCTCCTTTGGCGGGGTCCCCTTGGGGGTTGACTCAGCGGGACTGAACATCCCCCCAGCCTAGCGAGCACCCGTGACATTCCGTGCCATCACCAAGCCTCCAGAAACTTGTGACACCCTTAAACAAATGAACAACGTCTACCAGCACTCTCAGCGCCGGGCGGCCCAAGGAACGGGGCTGCTATTTTTTGTTGCCACAGTGGCCTGCCTACTGGCGCTTGCTGGCACGTACTACTTTTTTGTGCGCACCACTACCGGGCAGTTTATTGACGAGTCAGCACTGGTCGAGGCCACTGCACTCAACGGCCCGGCCACTCGAACCTCCACAAAATTCTTGGATGCTTTGCCCGTGATCTCACTGGTTTTAGCGAGCATTGTGGTCCTGTTCGTCACCATCGGGCGGCATCGTTGGGCCGCCGCAGGCATAGCCCTTGCTGCGTGTGCTGGTGCCAATGCGGCCACCCAACTACTCAAAAACTGGTTCCCGGCGCGCCCTTTCACGGGTGTGCAAACACTTGAGCTGAATTCTTTACCTTCGGGTCACACCACCTTGGCGGCCTCGGCTGCTGCCGCGGTGGTCCTTATGGTGTCCCCACGGTGGCGACCCTTGGCAGCGTTCGCTGGCGGTAGCTTCGCCGTCGTAACCGGCGTTTCTACCCTGATCAACCAGTGGCACCGGCCCTCTGACGTGGTGGCGGCGTACTTAGTGGTGGGCGCGTTTATGCTCCCGGCCGGTTGGTTGATGATGCGGCTGGGTAATGCGTGGAACGTGTGGGATGGCTTCGGCGAACATTGGGCCGCCTCGCGCTGGTGGCTGTTGCTGCCCGTGGTTGCCGGGCTGAGTGCTGCCGGGGTTGCCGTGTATTCGTTGGTGAAGATCGCCCCCGGCGACGGCCAAGAAACCTCCACCACCAACTACTTTTGGTCCGGTGTGGCGCTGATTGTGATCGCCGGATACTTATGTGTAGTGGCCGTGACCTGGCTTTTTGCCCATGCAGCTAGGCGACGGGCCCCGGCAGAACTGTAAGCGAACCGGCATTTGGGGCAGCTTTAGTAATTCCTGTGGTGTTTGAGCCGGGGAATGAACACACCCAAAACGGCTGCGGCTGCGAATCCGATTACCCCAGTGGCGGCAACACCGGCGCCGAGGGACACTGTTGCTGTGACTGCCGAGAGCAGTACGGGGCCGCCGGTTCCGCCGGCATCGGCCATAAATCGCCAAATCCCCAAGAACTGCCCGCGGCCACGGTCCGGAGAGAAATCCGCCCCCAGGGTCATAATGAGCCCGGAGCTGATTCCGTTGCCAAACCCAATCAACAGGGAAACCAACAGGAGCGAGACAAAGGTGCTGGTGAGCGGGATCAGAAGCAACGCCACACCCATAATCAGGGTGGACGGGATGGCCACCCATTGCCGGCCTTTGCGGTCCATCAGCTTTCCCGCAGGGTAAAACACCAGCATGTCCACTGCACCGGAGAGTCCGTAAATAATCGAGGCGTGGGTGGCATCAAGCCCCAGATTCTCAGCCCACAACGGGATCACCACTTGCCGGGAGGCCCTTAAAGCACTGAGCAATAAAATGCCAGTGCCCAGGCTGAAAAATACTGTCCGGTGGGAAACAGCCACGGATCGCAGCGTGGGCTCCGGGCCCCTAAAACCGTCCTTGCCCGTGGGTGAGTAGACCAGGTCTGGGATGGTGATGGACAGTGCCGCTGCGGCGAACATCCCCACCACACCCACCCAGTAGGCGCCGGCCATTCCCCAAAAATGCATGGCACCGGCACCAATAAACGGACCCAAAAAGATCCCAATCCGGCTTACCCCGCCCAGCGTTGACAAAGCTCGTGCACGGAAGTCCACCGGCACGGCTTCAGTGAGGTATTTCTGGCGGGCCAAACTAAAGACGCTCGAGGCCATACCAACCACCATCATGGCTGCGGCAAGAACCCAAAGCCCAGCACCGGCGTCGGACGTTCCGGAAGGACCCGCACGCCCAAACTGGGCGGCAAGCGCCGCCGCGATGAGTGCCAAGCCGCTCGCAAAAGCTGCACCAACAATTGCCCAGCGTTCACCAAACTTGAGGGTAATCAGCGATGCCGGCAGGTTAAAGAACCAAGAACCCAAACCGATGAGCGTGACCACCAAAGCTGCCACAGCAACACTTCCACCGAGCTCGCGGGCGGTCAGCGCAACCACCGGGAGGATGGCGCCTTCGCCTATACAAAAAAGGAGCGCGGGTCCAAAAGCTGGAACGGCAATACTGCGAAGGCTAAAACGTTCTGAAGTCATTAGTGGTTAGCGGTAGCCGTCCACAATTGCTGCGGCGATTTCCTTATACGCGCGGCGGGTTTCCGGGCGGAGCGCGTCAAGGGTAACGAGGTCCCCGTCTGCCACACCACGGTCGTGTGGGACGGCGATGAGTTGGCGGCAAATTCCGGCCAAGTATTCCTCAATGGCGTCCTTGTCCACGCGCGAGGAAACCTCGTCTTTGTCAGTGATAACAACAATCGCGTTGCGTGCTAGGTCTTCGTAGCCGTGCCCGGCCAACCATTGCAGAGTGCTGCGTGCGCGTTTGGCGCCGCTCACCGCGTATCCGGCGGCCACAATGAGGTTGTCCGCGGATTGCAAGATCCCGCTCATAGCGTTGTGGGTGACGCCGGTTCCGCAGTCAGTCAGGGACAGCGAGTAGTAAGAGTCAATGAGTTTGCGGATGCGCAAGTACTCATCGGCAGTGAGCGAATCTGAAACTTCCGGGTCCTGCTCCCCCGCGATCAGGTGCAAACGTCCAGCGTGGTGCATGTAGCGGGAAAGGTCTGTGAGCGAATCGATTGATTCCAGATTTTTGAGCAGGTCCGTGATGGTTCGCGGTTGCTGGGTGCGGTAAATGCCTTCACCGAGGGCACGTTCCACGAGGTCACCGGAATCCGGGTTGGCGTCCACAGCGCAAGGCGGGTCACCACGGTACTCGGCGAGCATCAGGCCCACACCCACGGTGGTGGACGTCTTGCCGATGCCACCCTTAAGCGACAGGACTGCAGTGTTGTAACTGCCGTGGAGTTGGCGGGCGATGCGGCTTTCTAGCTCTTGCTCTTCACGCTGTTTTTGGCTGGGACCGAGGTTGATGGCACCGGCGGAAATCGAGTAGAGGATTCCGCGCATACCGCCGGCGGGACGGACTTTCTGCTCGCGCACAAAGGAGGTGTGGGTCGAGGGGAAAACCGGGACGTCGGCAACTGCAGGCTCAGCGGCTGAGGCAGCCGGAGCGTTAGTTTTGCTGGTGGGCACAGAGCTGATCACTGGCGGGGTTCCGGACTGCCGGAAGCCACCAACGTAGTCTTCGGTTTGTACTTCAGTGGGCTCGGCTTTGCGCCGATCGCGGCGCCGGCGTAGTTCCGGCTCCGGCTGGTCGTTGGGCGCAGAGTTGGTGTGGTCCACCGGTGCGGGCATGCTGATCTCCCCAGATTGGCGTAGTGGTCCGCAACGATCCGCCGCGGCTAGCTCCGAACTGCCATTCTATGGGGAAATCAGCCCGCCCGGGGACTAAGCAGCCGGTGCCGAATCGCCTTGGTCGCCGCTCTGGGTTGCAATGTTGAAGAGCCAGTTGATGCCAAAGGCATCTACGAGCATTCCAAAGGTGTCGCCCCACGGCGCCTGGGTCAGTGGCTCCACCGTTTGACCGCCGGCCACCAAGGAGTTGTAGTAGCCGCGCAGCGTTTCCTCGTCATCGCCACTGAGGGAAATGGAGATGTTGTTCCCCTCGTTGTACTCCATGTACGCCGGGGTGTCCGATGCCATGAGCGTTAGGCCGTTGGGAGTCTTCAGCATCGCGTGCATCACCAAGTCCGCGTCCTCGGGGCCTTGGCTAGCACCAAAATCTGCGAAGGTGTTGACCGTCAGTTCCCCTCCAAATACGGAGTGGTAGAACGTGATTGCCTCGCGGGCGTTGTTCTTGAAGCTGAGGTAGGGATTGAGTATTACGGCCATAACGGTTCTCCTGTGTGCGTTTTTGATGTGCGATTTTTTGAGGTGTTAAGCAGGGGCGCTGGCCGCAGATGAGAAAACCCGCTCCAAGTTCGTGGGGGGACGTCTTGAAGCGGGTTTCACCCAGCCTAACTGAAGATTTTTGCCCCGCTTAGGGTTTTAACGGTTTCTTAACGCTGCGGCGTTGAAAGTACTGCGACAAGAAGTACTGCGGCAAGAAGTACGACGGCGGGACTTACCTACCATTGGCGCGTTCACTGTGTGTGGTCTCGCCCAGGCGTGTGATGAACCAGCGCGACTGGATGGGCCCATAGGGCAGGATCGGGATGGCTTTGGTAGCGTCGCTGGGTGCTTCGCGGGTGACTTGACGGGCTTGCCGGACGGCTGTGCTCATGGTCTCGGCCATGGTTTTCACAAATCCGTCAGCAACCGTTTCGCCGTGTCCGGGGACGAGGAATTCGTAACGGTGGCGAAGTGCTGAGATGTGCCGGAGGGTATCTGCCCAGTCTTCCGGGAAGGAGTCCTCAAAGGAGGGGTGCGAGCCCTGTTCTACCAGGTCGCCAGCGAAGAGGACTTTGCTGGTCCCCACTAAGAGGTCGCCGTCGGTGTGACCGCGGCCTAGGTAGAACAGTGTTGCCACTTGCCCGCCCAAGTCAAGAAGCACTGGCTGTTCACCTATCAAGGCGGTGGGCACCACAATGTTGACGTTGTTTCCGGTTTTGTCCGCCATTTCGGGTTCGAAAGCGGCCACCTCGGTGCGCTGCTTTTCGCCGCTTTTGATGATCTGTTCGGCACAGTTACTGTGCGCCCAAAACTCGGTGGCGCCGTCGGCCGCAAAAACTGCATTGCCATAGAAGTGGTCATAGTGGGCGTGGGTGTTCACAACTACTAGGGGTAGTTGGGTGATCTCGCGGACGGCGCTGAGGATTTCAGCCCCTTGCCGCGGGCCCGATCCAGTGTCGATGACCAGCGCGCGTTCAGTGCCCACCACCAAACCGGTGTTCAGCAGTGCTGAGTCAGTGGTGAGTAGATAGTTTCCATCGCCAAGTTCACGCCAACGGGACATCCAAACCTCCTGGTTGAGCCTCAAACCCGCACCAACAGTTCTTTGCTGCGATGCGCCGTTGGAAATCGATTCTACCCGTAGCCGCTTAGAGGTCGGCGAGGACGGTGGCAGGGGTTTGAATGGCGCTGGCTACGTAGTTGAGGAAGCCGCTCGCGGTGCCGCCGTCGCAGACTCGGTGGTCAAAAACGAGGGTCAGTTCGGTCACCTTGCGCACGGCCAACTCTCCGTTGACCACCCAGGGACGGTCGATGATCCGTCCGACTCCGAGCATCGCCACCTCGGGGTGGTTGATGATCGCTGCGGAACCGTCCACACCAAACACGCCATAGTTGTTCAGTGTGAAGGAGCCGCCGCCAAGTTCGGCCGGTGTTCCTTTTCCGGAGCGGGCTACCTCAGTGAGGCGTCGAATTTCGGCGTCGAGTTCTAGGGCGCTGAGCGCGTTAGCGTTCCGCACACTCGGGGACACCAGCCCGCGGTCGGTCTGCGCTGCGAAGCCCAGGTTCACTCCCCCAAGCTGCACGATCTCTTGGCTGCCGTCCGGCAATGTCTCGAATCTGGTGTTCAGCTCGGGGTACTTTTTGAGCCCAGCCACTACAAAGCGAGCAATAAACGCGAGCAGCCCTGGTGTGGCATCGGGCCGTTGAGCTTTGAGCTCGGCCCGCATCTGCACCAGCGCGGTGGCGTCAACGTCCAGCCATACTGTTGCCTCGGGAATCTCACTGCGGCTGCGCGCCATGTTCGCGGCCACTGCTTTGCGGACACCACGCACAGCAACACGCCCGACGACGCCGAGCCCGGTTCGCGTGTCCATCTCACCAGCGGTGCCGCTCCCCGCTGCCGGGACACCCGCGGCAGCGGCGGTCTCCGGTGCGGCAATCCGAGCTTCAACGTCGCGGCGCATAATCAGCCCACCGGAACCACTCCCCGCAAGGCTATCGAGGGCAACCCCGTTCTCGCGAGCCAGTTTCCGCACCAAAGGCGAAATCACCGAGGACACCTTGGCGGGCACGGCAGTGTTAGCCGCAGTACCCCGCGGAGCCCGGCTCCGCCGAGCACTCGAAGCACCGCCAGGCGTCCCGTACCCAATAAGTACGTTCCCGGATCCCGCGCGTTCCTCCTCGCGATACGCCGCCGCAGCGGATGATGCCGCCCCGGGAGTGGCATCGGGCCTGCCGGAGCTGGACGGCTCGCTGCTTGCAGCAGAGCCGTCCAGCGTAGGGGCGGGGGCGGCATCATCCGCGAAGGAGCCGGAACCGACACCAACGGAAGAACCAACCGAAATCAGCGGCTTCCCCACGTCCAAGGTCTCTCCCGGGGCACCGTGAAGTGTTACCACAACACCGCCATAGGGCGAGGGCACTTCAACCATGGATTTGGCGGTTTCTACTTCGGCGATGGGCTGATCCACCACAATGGTGTCCCCTTCGGCTACCAGCCAGGTCACCAACTCTGCTTCGGTGAGTCCTTCGCCAAGGTCCGGCAAGAGGAAGACACGTAAGGAATCAGACAAGGGAATCAGTCCTCCCACTGCAGCTGATCTACGGCATCGAGGATGCGGTCCACGCTGGGTAAGTAATAGTGCTCGAGTTTGGGAGCCGGGAACGGGACATCGAAGCCTGTGACGCGCAGGACGGGTGCTGCGAGTTGGTGGAAACAGCGTTCTTGGACGCGGGCCACAATCTCGGAGGAGACCGAGGCGAATCCGTGTGCTTCGGCAATAACTACTGCCCGGCCGGTCCGGCGCACTGACTCACACACTGTGGCGTCGTCAAAAGGGACTATGGTGCGCACGTCGATCACTTCGAGTGACCGGCCCTCTAAGGCCGCGGCTTCGGCGGCGAGTAGTGCGGTGGGGACAGAGGGGCCGTAGGCGATGAGCGTGGCGTCGGTTCCGGGGCGTGCCACGGCGGCGTGACCTTCGCTCGTTTCGCCGGCGGCAGCCCGCGCGTCGTACTCTTCCGCCAGATCGGAAAGGGACACATCGTCCTTACTCCAGTACAACTTTTTGGGTTCCATAAAAATGACGGGATCGTCGGAGGCGATGGCGTCGCGGAGCATCCGGTAGCCGTCGGCCACGGTGGCTGGTGTGTAGACCTTGAGCCCGGCAGTGTGGGCGTAGTAGGACTCGGAGGAGTCGCAGTGGTGCTCCACTCCCCCGACTCCACCGGCATATGGGATGCGGATAACGAGAGGAAGTTTCACGTGCCCGCGGGTGCGGTTGTGCATTTTGGCTACGTGGCTGAAGATCTGTTCGAAGGCCGGGTAGGCGAAGGCGTCGAACTGCATTTCAATGACGGGGCGCATCCCGTTGATGGCCATTCCCACGGCCATTCCAACGATTCCGGATTCGGCCAGTGGGGTATCAAAGCAGCGGTCTTCTCCGAAGGTTTTCATCAGCCCATCGGTGATGCGGAAAACTCCGCCCAGACGTCCAACGTCTTCGCCGAAGACCAGGACTGAATCGTCGGCGGTCATGGCGTCTGCCATGGCGGTGTTGAGTGCTTTGGCGAGGGTAACGCTCACTGGGCACTTCCTTGGGGTTCGACGACGGCGCTGGTACCGGCGGTGCGTGCGGCAGCAGCATCGCGGGAGAGTTCGTCCGCGAGCAGTGCTGATTGTTCGGCTAGTTGGCTTGTTTGGCGTTCGAAGACGTTACTAAAGAGGTCGAGCGGGTTAATGTCCGCGTCTTGGTTGAGGCCGTCCCGGAGCTGGGTAGCGATTTCCTCGGCGCGGTCCGCGATTCGTTGTTCGCCGTCGTCGTCCAAAATGTTCCGGCCCTTAAGGTAGGCGCGCATCCGCGGGACTGGGTCTTTGGCGCGCCAGGCGGCGACTTCTTCATCGCTGCGGTAGCGGGTGGCATCGTCGGCGTTGGTGTGGGCTTGCATGCGGTAGGTGATGGCTTCCACCAAGAGTGGACCGGAGCCTTCACGGGCGAGATTAACGGCGCGGCCTAGGACGGCGAGGACTGCTACAAGGTCATTGCCGTCTACGCGTTCCCCGGCCATTCCATAGCCCACCGCTTTGTGGGCCAGGGACGGTGCCACGGATTGGTGGGCGAGCGGGACGGAGATGGCGTAACCATTGTTTTGGACAAAGAAGATCACGGGTAGGTGGAAGACTGCGGCGAAGTTGAGGGCTTCGTGGAAGTCCCCTTCGCTCGTGGCACCGTCTCCGCACATGGCCAGGACCACTGTGTCTTCGCCGCGGAGTTTGGCGGCGTGCGCTACACCCACAGCGTGGAGGAGTTGGGTGGTGAGCGGGGTGGATTGGGCGCTGACTTTGTATTGCTGAGGGTTGTAGCCAGCGTGCCAGTCACCGCGGAAGGAGGTCATCACTTGGACGGGATCCACGCCGCGGGTGATCACGGCGACGGTGTCACGGTAGGTGGGAAACATCCAGTCGTTGGCGCCGAGGCAGAGTGCGGCACCTACCTGGCAAGCTTCTTGGCCGTGGCTCGAGGGGTAGACGGCCATGCGGCCTTGCCGGACCAAGGCCGAGTTCTGATCGTTAATTCGGCGTCCGACGACGAGGTGTTGGTAGGCGTTTAGGAGGTGTGAATCGTCCGGGATGGGGTATTCGTGGCCGGGTTCTGCGCCTTGATCCGTGTGGGCGATTGCTTGGCCAGCTTGATCTACCAACGCGATGGTGTGACGGGCGGGGAGCATGTAGTCCTCAACGCTGATACCAAAGCGGAGGCCGGGCGCGGAGGTGTGCTGGGTGGGGGTCGTCATTGATCCATCCTTTGAAGGCAAGTTTCACCTTCAGTATGGCTTTGACGTTTGTTCTGTATCTAGTAATTCCGGGAATCGTGGAGATCTTGCTGGATCCGGCCTAGTGTGGAAGACGAATTGCACAATGTGGGCTGAATGACACGATGAGGTGTGGACAATTGGACGAGGTGGACCGCGCGATCGTTGCGGAGTTGACGCGTGATGGCCGAATGTCAGTGACGGCGGTGGCGGAGAGCGTTCACATTTCCAGGGCCCACGCATATTCGCGGATTGCACGGCTGACGGAGTCGGGTGTGCTGAGCAAGTTCACGGTGCTGGTGGATCCCATCAAGGCCGGCTTGCGGTCATCGGCGTATGTAACGCTCAAAGTTCAGCAGCATGCTTGGCGGGAGTTGCGCGAGAAGCTGCGCGAAATCCCTGAGGTTCACCACATTGCCCTTGTGGGCGGGGACTTTGACGTGATCCTGCTGGTGCGGGCCGTTGACAACATTGACCTGCGCCGCGTGATCTTCGACCAACTGCAATCCATGCCAGGGGTAATCGATACGCAGACGTTTTTGGTGTTTGAGGATCTGGATGTGCGGTGAAGTTGGTTACCCCTACCGTGGGTGGTTCATGTGGTTCTCGTCAAGCAATCCCAAAAGGTAGGCACCGTAGCCGCTCTTTACCAAAGGTTCCGCACGGGTCCGGAGTTCGTCGTCGTTCAGGAACCCAGCACGCCACGCTGTTTCCTCCGGCGCCCCGACTTTGAGTCCTTGGCGGTTCTCTAAGGTCCGGATGAAATTCGATGCGTCATTGAGGTCATCGAAGGTTCCGGTGTCCAACCAGGCGGTGCCGCGAGGCAGGACCTCCACATGGAGTTTTCCCAGTTCCAGGTACCGCAGATTAACGTCAGTGATCTCAAGTTCACCTCTTGCCGATGGTTTGAGCCCGCGCGCAATGTCCACCACGTTGTTGTCGTAAAAGTACAGCCCCGGAACCGCATAGTTACTCTTAGGGACGGGAGGTTTCTCTTCGAGGGAGATTGCGTTACCGTCCGGATCAAATTCAACAACACCGTAGGCGCCGGGGTTTTTGACCCAATAACCGAACACCGCCCCGCCGTCGATCTCGGTAAAACGGGTCAGCTGGGTTCCCATGCCCGGCCCGTAAAAGATGTTGTCTCCCAACACTAAAGCCACCGAGTCGTTACCAATGTGATCTGCTCCAAGCGTGAAGGCCTGGGCCAAGCCGTCAGGGCTGGGTTGCTGAACGTAGCTGAGGTTCACACCAAACTGTTCACCATCACCAAGCAACCGTTGAAACTGCTCCGCATCGTGAACAGTGGTGATGATGAGGATGTCCCGGATGCCCGCAAGAATGAGCGTGGACAGCGGGTAATAGATCATGGGCTTGTCCCAGACAGGTACCAGTTGCTTGCTGATACCTCGAGTAATTGGATGGAGCCTGGACCCCGTTCCGCCTGCCAAGATAATTCCTCGCATGCTACGCATCATCGTCTCTTCATGTGACTTGCGCAACCACGTATCGTTAGGCATCATGGGGAGATTTCTTGTCACAGGCGGCGCCGGTTTCATCGGTTCCAACTTTGTCCACTACCTGATCCGGACTACTGAGCATCACGTGACAGTCCTGGACAAACTCAGCTATGCCGCAAACCCCGCGTCCCTAGCCAACCTTCCCACTAGTCGCTTTGAGCTTGTGGTGGGTGATATTTCCGACCCCGGCATAGTTGATCAGTTGGTGCGCTCAGCCGACGTGGTGGTGCACTACGCCGCCGAATCCCACAATGACAACTCGCTTTTTGATCCGGCCCCGTTTCTGCAAAGCAACATCATTGGCACTTACACCCTTTTGGAAGCGGCTAGGAAACACGGCACACGCTTTCACCACATCTCTACCGATGAGGTTTACGGCGATTTGGCGCTAGAGGATCCTGCCCGTTTCACCGAGGCCACCGCGTACAACCCCTCAAGCCCGTACTCTGCCACCAAGGCAGGCTCAGATTTATTAGTGCGCGCGTGGGTACGGTCATTTGGTGTGGCG
Organism: Pseudarthrobacter sp. J1763; assembly: GCF_050490295.1. Lineage (NCBI taxonomy): Bacteria > Bacillati > Actinomycetota > Actinomycetes > Micrococcales > Micrococcaceae > Pseudarthrobacter > Pseudarthrobacter sp. J1763. The sequence continues at coordinate 126,103 of NZ_JBNPEN010000007.1, forward strand.
GCAACCATCAGCAATTGCTCCAACAACTACGGTCCGTTCCAGCACGTCGAAAAATTCATCCCCCGCCAAATCACCAACGTCATTGACGGCATCAGACCCAAGCTTTATGGCACGGGCAATAATGTGCGGGACTGGATCCACGCCGAGGACCACTCGCGCGCAGTCCTGAGCATCATTGAGCGCGGAAGGATCGGTGAGACGTACCTGATCGGGGCTAATGGCGAGCGCAGCAACATAGACGTAGTGGAACTGATTCTGAAACAGATGGGGCTACCGGCTGACTCCTACGATCTTGTTCCTGACCGGCCAGGACACGATCTGCGCTACGGCATCGACTCCACAAAGCTGCGCAACGAACTCGGTTGGGCGCCGGAATACGCCGACTTTGAAGGTGGCCTTGACGCCACGATCACCTGGTACCGAGAACACGAGGACTGGTGGCGACCACAAAAGGCTGGAACGGAGGCCCGCTATATGGACATGGACCAAAACACCACATCCACAAAGGCCCCTCGGACTACGCCATGAAATTTGCACAGCCGCTCGCGGTCCACCAAACAAACATTCCAGGGCTCCTGGTTATTGACCTCCCCGTGCACGGTGACAATCGCGGGTGGTTTAAAGAGAACTGGCAACGAGAAAAAATGCTGGCGCTTGGCGTGCCGGACTTTGGCCCTGTCCAGAACAACATCTCCTTCAACGCGAGCGCCGGAACCACTCGCGGGATCCATGCCGAGCCGTGGGACAAATTCGTCTCCGTGGCCAGCGGACGGATCTTTGGCGCTTGGGTTGATCTTCGCGAAGGGACGTCCTTCGGCACCGTCTTCACTGCCGAGCTTGGCCCGGACCAAGCAGTATTTGTGCCACGGGGTGTGGGGAACGCCTTTCAGAGCCTGCAAGACGGGACAGCATATACGTACCTAGTCAATGACCATTACTCGCCCGAGGCGCAGCACCTGTACACATTCCTCAACCTTGCAGATGAGACGGCAGATATCTACTGGCCCATCCCCCTCGCCGAAGCCGAGCTGTCCGAGAAGGATCAGAAACATCCGCGCTTGGCGGACGTAACTCCGATGCCACCGCTGAAAACCTTGGTACTTGGTGCGGACGGCCAATTAGGCCGGGCTCTTCGGCAGCAACTCGGCACGGCACCGAACGTGGAATTCGCGGGACGAGAAGACCTCGATCTGAGCATGCCGGACGCGTATACAGGCCGAAATTGGCGCCAGTATTCAACAATCATCAACGCCGCTGCCTTCACTGACGTGGATGGCGCCGAAACTCCTGAGGGGCGCCGCGCGGCCTGGCAGATCAACGTCAACGCGGTCACGCAACTTGCGAGGATCGCCACCGAGTACCGGTTGACCTTGGTCCACGTCTCGAGCGACTACGTTTTTGACGGCAGTTCAGAGCTGCATTCAGAAACGGAACTGGTCTCACCGCTGGGAGTCTACGGTCAGAGCAAAGCGGCTGCAGACGCCGTCGTACTTTCAACCCCGCGGCATTACATACTCCGCACAAGCTGGGTGGTGGGTGACGGCAAAAATTTTGTCCGCACCATGGTTGGGCTCGCGCGCGGAGGTGTAGCTCCGGCCGTGGTTAATGACCAGTACGGTCGGCTGACCTTTACTCAAGACTTGGCAGCCGGCATTCAGCACTTGCTTAGCACAGGGGCCACCTACGGCATCTACAACCTGACCAACGACGGCGACTCCCGGAGTTGGGCGGACATCGCCAAAGAGATTTATGGGCTATTGGGGCAACCACGTGATTCAGTAACCGGGGTCAGCACTGCAGAATATTTCGCCGGGAAATGCGCCGCGCCCCGGCCACAACACAGCACTCTGGAGCTGGGCAAAATCAAATCTGCAGGCTTTTACCCCCAACCCGCGTCACAACGCCTTGCGGAATATGTGCGCGATGAGGTTAGTGCGTGGCGTGTGCGAGAAGCGTTGAGTGAGAAGCGAACTTAGCTTTTGACAGCCCTCGCTGTTATTCTCGGCCCATGGATGAAACCCCTTCTGGACGCAAAAAAACTGGCCGCACTGTGCTGATTAGCTTTGCCGCAGTGGTGGTTATTGCCGCCCTCGTGGCTGGCGGCTATGTATTCAGCTTGGTGCAGTCCTACAAGGACAACGTGACGGTGATGGACTCGGCATTCCCCGAAGAATCCACCCGCCCCACTGCTACCGGCAGCGGCGATTCCAAGGCAGTCAACGTCCTGCTTCTGGGTTCGGATACACGCGGAGCTGGAGTCACTGACACCACCGCCTCGGGTTCATCCGATCAGCGCTCAGACACCATGATCCTGGTCCACATTCCGGCTGACCGGAAGCACATCTATGGCATCTCGATAATGCGTGACCTCTGGGTGGACATCCCTGGTCACGGTCAAGCGAAGATGAACGCCGCTCTGGCCTTCGGCGGTATCCCGCTGGTGGTGCAAACGGTTGAACAACTCCTCAAGTCCCGCATTGACCACGTTGCGATTGTGGACTTTGAAGCCTTTAAAGGCGTGACGGAGGCGCTCGGAGGAATCGAAGTAAACGTCAAAGAGCCCTTCACCGCCGGCCAGTTCAATTACCCGGCGGGTAAACAGACACTCTCGGGTGACAAAGCGCTCGCCTTCGCCCGCGAACGCCACGCATTTACTGACGGCGACTATCAACGAGTGCGCAACCAGCAAGCTCTGATCAAGGGTGTTATTGCCAAATTGCGTGACAAGGGCACCCTCTCCAACCCGGGCAAACTGCAGTCCCTCGTGTCAACCTTGTCTCCATACCTCACAGTGGACAAGGGTCTCGACGCGGGAACCATCGCGTCCTTGGGCGTCTCCGTAGCTGGTGTTGGGGCGGCAGACACCAAATTCTTCACCCTGCCCACCGGTGGCGTAGGAACCTCAGCAGACGGCCAATCGATTGTGCTCCTTGACGAAACCGGAACCAAAGCGGTTTCCGATGCCCTGGTCAACGACAAGCTAGACGAATACGTAGCGACTACAAAGGTTGACAGCGGAAACTAGCCCTCCCCTTTCCCCGCGGAACCGCAACTGCTAGGTTCAACGGCATGGATGAAAAATTGGGGGATTTCCTTGGCAACTTTGCGCAACTTGTTCAGCTGGCCCAGGCTCAACAACAGGACCGAAGCACAGGCCCGCAGCTTTCGGAGACACTTGAGGAATACCTCGGCGTCCCGCTAAATACGCTCTCCGTCATCACCGAATCCGTGCCCGCGCATCGGCTAATGGACGCGGACATCCTGATGAGCGAATACGCCGAATCGGACCCGGAATACCGGCTCACCGGCGTGGGTGGCGGGGACCAACGCCACCACCAGTCCTTGGCCGATATGTTGCAAAACACCATGTTTTCGCCCATGTTCCCCATTGGCCAACCCGACTATGCGAACCTGGCGACCGGCCCTGATGACTACCGCCGCGCCGTCGTTTTTGGCGTTTGGCTCTTGCACCACAACAGTGAGCCCATGGCGGTACTACAGCGCGACGCGAACCAGCGCTTCGGCCGCCAGACGGCCTCGCTAGAAGTCCTGGCCCAGGCAGACACCGCCATGGACTTCTTGGCTGACTTCCGCAAACAATTCCAACACCGCAGCGTCCTCAAGGGCCAAGTTATTTCGCTAGACATCAGCGAATACGGACCCAGCGGCGCGGGTGTGACGTTCCACCGTCGGCCACAAATCAACGGCACCGATGTCATCCTCCCAGACGGACTTTTGGGCAAAGTCAATGCGCACGTGACGGGCGTCGCCGAACACCGCGAGTCCCTCAAAAACCACGGCCAACACCTCAAACGCGGAGTCCTGCTATACGGCCCACCCGGGACCGGCAAAACACACACCGTCAAATACCTACTGAGTGAAAGCCCCGGAACCACGGCAATCCTGCTCTCCGGCCAATCCCTCGCCCGGATTACCGAAGCGGCTCAAATGGCCCGCGCGCTGCAGCCATCGATTGTGGTCTTGGAAGACTGCGACCTGATTGCCGAGGACCGCAGTTTCTCTCGCGGCCCGCAACCGCTCCTCTTCGAAGTTCTCGACGCCATGGACGGGCTCGACGCCGACGCAGATGTAGCCTTCATCCTCACCACCAACCGGGTAGACATGCTGGAACGGGCCCTCGCCCAACGCCCCGGCCGGGTGGACCTCGCCGTGGAAATCCCACTCCCGGCAGAGGACGAACGCCGCAAACTCATCAAGCTCTACGCCCACGGCATCCCCTTCAGTGACGCCGCCATAGCGGGCGCCGCAGCAAGCACCGCCGGCACCACCGCATCCTTCGCGAAAGAACTCGTCCGCCGCGCCGTCGTCGCCGCTGCTTTGGAGAGCACAGCGGTAGCCGACCGTCACCTCACAGCCGCGGCGGCTGCCCTGATGTCCGACGCCGAATCCCTCACCCGCAGCCTCCTGGGCAGTAACGCAAGCACCGCCGTCGGCTAGTTGCTCCGGTGACTGCCCAGGCGGCTCACCATGGCCGGGTCGCGGTGATCAAAGAACAAACTGGCACCCGTGTCTAAGGTGGCGATCTGCTCCATCTGCGCCTCACTGAGCTGGAACCCAAACACATCAAAGTTCTCAGCCATCCGCTCCGGGCGCCCCGACTTAGGAATCACCACAACACCGCGCTGAATCAGCCAACGCAACACCACCTGCGCAACAGATACCCCGTGCTCGGCAGCAATGCCGCTCAACAACGGGTCAGTAAACAAGTTGTTCCGGCCCTCCGCGAACGGACCCCACGACTCGATCTGCACACCGTGTTCGGCCATAAACGCCTGATCCGCTGCCCGCTGATAAAACGGGTGCGTCTCTATTTGATTCACAGCCGGGACGATCTGGTTGTGATCGATCAAATCCACCAGCCGGTCCATGTGGAAGTTAGAAACACCAATAGCCCGGGCCAATCCCTGCGTGTTCACTTCCTGCAGGGCACGCCACTCGCTATACACATCACCAATCGGCTGGTGAATCAGGTACAAATCCAGATAATCCAGGCCCAAGCGGTTCAATGAGTTATGGAATGACCGCTTGCTGTCCTCCTGCACATTGCCCGTGGGCGCGTGCTGAATCCACAACTTTGTGGTGACAAATAGATCGTCCCGGGCAATACCACTCGCCTTGATCGCGGCGCCCACCTGTTCCTCATTGCCGTAACCGGCTGCCGTATCAATGTGCCGGTAACCAGCCGCGAGCGCAGCCTCCACTGCGGCCTGAGTGTCCTTCGGCTCAATCTGATACACACCAAAACCGAGCACGGGCATCTGGACACCATTATTCAAAGTCACTGTTTCCATAGGGCTACTTCACCACGTCGGAGCAGATTTGGGGAGGGTCTGGCGGGACGGGTACGTGCAGGCCACCCTCAGCTCCCAGCACTCCCAAAACTAAGACCGGCGCCTGCCCCACCTGTTGTACAGACGCCGGCCGTCTCTTAGGACCCGCTACCGAGTCCAAGCTTCTTTGATTGCTTGCCAATGCTGGTCCGAAAGTTTGCTGGCCGGGGTCACTGAGACGGAGCGTGCGCCACCCTCGGCCGCAGCTTTGAGGGCGGTCTTTAGATCCGTTGCGGAGACCGTCCCGGACTTGTCGCCCGAGTTCTCGTCAGCCCACAAACCGATGGACTGGGAAATCCGGCCTGGATCGCGCTGCACCAGCTTCGCCGCCAAATCCTTGCTATCACCCGGATCCCCACCGTTGAGGCCAAAGTAATCCCACACCACCAGACCATCCGAAGACTTCAACAACTGGTTGTAGTCCTGCCCGGAGTCCTTTCGGTCCCCACCCAGATCCGCATTGGTTGCCGCGCCGGCCCCAGAGTTCGGGCTGCGGACATCCATCAGCAACTTCACCCCAGACTTTCCGGCGGCGTCCCGAGCCCGGGCAACCAGCTTGGCCAACACGGCCGACCGCCACTTTCCAATGCTCGGGTCAATGGTGTTGATACTGCCGTCCGAATTCCGGGGCCAATCATCCTGGCCGCTGAAATTCCGGTACGAATCAGCATCAGCGTCCCCAAAAGTAGAGTCGTCAAACATCAGCTCCGTCAGGGACACAGCATCCGGCTTGTACCGGGCGGCCACATCCCCCACCAAAGCCACCAAATGCTCCCCCACCGCGCCATGCTCCAACGCCGCCACTGACGCAAAATCCGCCGACCGTTTCCCCTGCACATCTTGACCAGCCAGCGAAGAATCCTCAGCGATCATGCCCGGCACCAACGCATCCACCACCAGGGTGGTTTTCCGCTTAGAACCATCCGGCGCGGTCCCCACCCCTTCCAACGCCTTCCACACAAAATCCTCACCACGGCTGCTGCGGACCTGCGAAGACTGCTGCTCGCTGTGCCCGGCCCACACAAAACCAGTCCAGTCAGGACGTCCGACGGCGATCCCCACCGAATTCGCCCGCACTTCCTGAAGCTTCTGGTTCAGTGCGCCCCAATCCTTCCCAGGCACCGCCACGTCCTCAAAACCAAAGTTCACAGCCCGCTCCGCGGGCGGCGCAGCAGGCGTACACGCAGCCAACACCAAAACCGCCACCAACCCCACCGGAACCAGAAAACGAACCGCAGCTTTCGCGGAGATCAGCGCCGCCGTCGTTATACCTGTTGTTGCACTCAAATGTTTACCCACAGCGTTCCTCATAGCGTTTCCAAACTTCGGGTAGGAATACTCACCACACCAGTCCGTTCCAACTTGTTCCACCGGGCCGAGGCGCCGCGAACCTCCTGGACCACAGCCCAAAACATGGTGGCACCCACAAACAACGAATACACGGGCCACAACGGCAGGGTCCACAAATAGCGCAGATCCCCCCACGCCTTATTAATCCCCATAGAAAACACAGCCAAAAACACTGCCGTGAGCAGGCCAATCCAACCCACCACACCCCAAGCATCCGGCGGGACAGGGTTAGCCCCACCGGCCACCAGCAACGGGATCAACGCCACCACCAGCAACTGCAACAACGGCACCACCACCATGGTCAACGCATTGAACGCCATAAACGCACCAAAAACCCCATAGGCAGGGTTACCAATCATGCGCCAGTGAATCCGCAAACACTGCAACAACCCACGAGCCCAACGCACCCGCTGCTTCCACAAACCCTTGATGGTGGATGGGGACTCGGCATAAACCAGGGCTCGCGGGTTGTACCGGACCCGATACCCAGCCTTGTAAATCCGCCAGGTCAGGTCTAGATCCTCCCCCAAAGTTTTGGTATCCAACGGACCAGTAACATCCAAAACATCTCGCCGGAATGCCCCAATGTTCCCGGACACAATCGGCATAACGTGCAACACCGTCAGCCCACGGCGCACCAAACCCGTACCAATGTGGGAGATCACGGTGAGCAGCTGAGTCTGAACCTTGTTCAAGTTCACGGGCCGGTCATCCCCACACACGGCACCCACCCCACTATCGGTAAAACCGGCGAGCATATCCTCAATAGTGTGGGCGGTAAAAATTCCATCGGCGTCCACAAACATCAACACCTGGCCTTTGGCCCGCTGCGCACCGTTATTCAGCGCCGCACCCTTGCCGGCATTCGGCTGCGCCACAAAAGTGACCACAGGGTGCTTAGCGGCGAGCGCAGCCATCAACTCCGCCGTGTTATCCGTGGACCCGTCGTCCACCAAAATGACCTCCATAGGACGGTAACTACTCGCCACCACGGACTCCACACAGTTGTTGATCACGTTGGCCTCGTTGTACCCGGGGACAATCACTGAGACCATGGGCTGCTGATCCAACAAGCTCGGTGCCTTTCGCCTCCGCCTGCGCCAAGCCACGAATTCGAACCCCATGCTGAGCGGAACAAACAACAACTTGACGAGGCCAAACGCCAAAATCAGCACTCCGGCCCAGAACATTCCGGGCAGCACAAAAACGGCTATGCCATACCAGTCCGCTAGGGCACCTTAGGGAGAAAGTCACACAAGACGTGCTCCAGCAACCGAGGTGCCGAACGGCTATTGGCACCAAACCGCGCGTTCACTTCCAACACCACCGGAGTGCCGTTAGCGCGCATCCGAATGTCTACATCCACCGGCCCGGTCAGGCACAGGGCCGCGGCGGTGCGGGCGGCCAAAACTCCCACGGCAGGTTGACGCCAAGAGGGCACCAACTCCACCCCCGTTGCGTTGCCCACCCGGCCTTCTTTCAGTCCCGTTTTTTGCAAAACAAAAGTGCGCGGTTCACCGGTGCCACGCGGCATGTGGACCACCGGAGCGAACTCCGTTCCTGGCGCAAACTCTTGGACAATCAACGAATCGTCCAGGCTGGCCCAGTCCAGCCGAGACCCCGGGTCAATCACCTGCACACCCCGGCCACCACGGGAGACCCGTGGCTTGAGGATGAGTGGGGCGCCCAATTCACGGAATGCGTCCTCAAGGCAGACAAACTCGGAAGGCAACCCGAACAACGGCACCGGGATGCGTTTGCTGGCCAGTGCCATCATGGTGAAGAACTTGTCATTCGCTACATCCACCCCCTCTGGCGGGCTAATCACTGTTGGTGTTGGAAACTCGCCATCGGCCACGGCCCGCGCCAACACAGGCAGCTCTTCGCTAACAGTGGGTATCACCAAGTCCGCCCGGGTACGGCAAGCGATGCTGTACAAGGCCTGCACCATCCCCGGATGACTGGCGGAGACAATCCGGTGCCGCTCAGAGGCGGGGGCCGGAGCTTTAGCGTTTATATCAACGCCGATCACATAGTGACCCTGAGCCAACAATTGTTGACCCAAGGCTACGCCGACTGGACCGGCGCAGCCCGTTACCAGGATCCTTTTCACAGGTCTCCCATCGCGGAGCCCAAGAAACGTACCGGCTCAAAAGCTTCCGCGTACTGGCGTTTGGCTTGCGAACCACGGAACGCCGCCATCCCTGTGACGTGCCCGGCACTCATGTACGGCTTAGCCATCTGCCCCTGATGGGTTTGCACAGCTTTGACCTTGATATCCATGTAGTTCTGAATATCCACGTACACGCTCGGGTTAAACGCCCGGGTGGTTGAGGGGCTTTCAAAACAGAGGATGGTGGGTTGACGGCGCGCAGCCCGCAAAGTGGCCATGTGCACGGCATGATGGTCCTGGTGCTGATCCGAGTTGGAGTGGGTGAACACCACATCCGGCTTGATCTCATTGATCACAGCTTCAATGCTGTTAACCATGGCGGTGTTGTGCGCCGCCAGCTCAGTGTCCGGGAAATTGAGTACCTTGAGATCTTTGATGCCAATAAAGTTCCCGGCTCGGGCAGCCTCAGCCTTGCGTTCCGTCCGGACTCCACCAACGTTGCCCGAGCTCATCACCAACCCGTACACCTGATGACCCTGATCAATCATCTTGGCCAAGGTCCCGCCACAGGCGAGTTCCAGATCATCCGGATGCGCACCCACCGCCAGAATGGTGCGAGTCTGCGGCATGGGCTGGGTGGTGATCCGGAAACGAATCAGCAACCAAGCGGCAAACACTGTGGCAACCACGGTCAGAGCTACGGCAAGCTCACGCATCAGCTCTGGTGTGCCCGGGACCAACGCCGCCGCATTAAAGGCGGCCAAAATAAGGGCCCCGCCCATCATCTCTGCGCGCAGCGTTGAGCCACTGCGAAGGTGCCGGACGAAAATCCGCGAGTAAAACGGCGTTGCAAGAAAAGCGGCCGTCGCCAGGCAGAGTGGCAGGCAAACAACGTTAGGGATCACTGGGAAACTTCTTTCTTAGACGTGCGTGACTTACGCAGGAGTGCGAGTGCTGCCAAACCGGCCAGTAACGCTGTTAGGCCTATAAACACCAGGGCACGCAGAGCGATGGGACCGGTTTGTGCCAGCTGGTCAGCCGGGGCCGATGCTTGGCTGTCCTGCGCCGGAACATCAGTGCCAGCCGGTCCTTGCGGCGCGGTGGGGACAATGATGGGCGTGGTCGCCGCAGTCGAAGTGGGTACTGGCGTTGCGGGAGGAATCACCGGTGACGTGGGGCTGGTAGGCGGCGCAGGCGCTGTAGGTTCAGTGCTTGGAGGTGTAGTGGGTTCCGTAGTTGGCGGCGTTGTTGGGGCAGGCGTCTGAACCGTCACAAAGCCAAAGTCCAAACTCAGATCCTGGGTGTTCCCCTGGCTGGTATCCACCGTGCTCACGGCCGTCCACGTGGAGGAATTAGCACCGGAATCGTTGCCCGTGCCAGCAATAGTGGGCTCCAGCCCAGCCAAAGCCGCAGCCGACGCATTCCGGTCAACCATCACCTGGTAAAAAACCCCGGCCGGCAACGGCGCCAACCCCTCAAACAGGAAGTGGCCCTGCGCATCCGATGTCTGCGCCGCGATGGGCAGACCGTTCACATCCGTGGCTGCCAAACCATCCGTCCTGCCCACCGTCAAACTCACCCCTGCCAGCGGAGTATCGGAGGCGTCCTGCAAACCATCCCGGTTCTGGTCCACAAAAATCTTGTTTCCCACACTGTTAGGCGGCACCCCCTCGCCCGAGCCACCATTCTGGGTGCGGGTGGCAGTTGCGGTGCTGGACTGAGTGCCGGTTTCGGTAGAGAACCCACCGTCATTGGTGAACGTGCGGGCGCTCTGATCCGTCACCGTGCCGGTCAGATCAACGTTGATAAATTCCGACGCCCCAATGTGGTCCAGCACCAAGATGAACTTGCCCGGATCGCAGCTAAAAGACACCACACGCGAGGCAGGCAACGGCACCGGGTCAACAATGGAACGGTTCCCCAACAAAGTGGTGCCCTTGGTGATGTTCAGCGAACTGCAATCCAAGGTCCAGCCCGGCTGCGCCGTATCCGTCACAGTGATGGGGCCAGCGAACGGACCGCTAGGCAGCCCGATCCGCCACCCCAAAGCACCCACCGGATCAATCACGCCTTCATCGCGCCGAGTCCAACCGGAGAATTTGGAAAAGTCCCGGCTGGTATTGATGGGCAGCTCTGGCATACCGCTGGTGCTCGCCTGGATGGTCACCGGAACCAAGTCCCCGGTGAAATCCAGATCGTAAGTACCCGGGCCCGTGCCGATCACCGCACGGTCCCACTTCAAGGCAACAAAAGCTTTGCCCTGAACTTTTGCGTGGCTTGCGGCGAAATCCGTAAAAGTAAAGCGTGCGATTTTCCCCTCCCACACTGCAGTGGCAACCACATTGCCGTCCGGGTCCAGCACGCTAAACGGCGCTGTGGATTTGGGCCGCAGCTCATTGGGCAACACCACCGTGTAACTTGCGCCAGCCACTGCAACATCGGGGATATCAAAGTTGAAATCCAGCCGAAGGGTATCCACACTGCTGGACTGCAGCGGGCTCAACACCAGTCCGGAGAACACCGCGTCCTGTGTGGTAGCCATCGGGGCCACGTTTAGTAACGACGCCGGTGCTGCCGCAACTGGTGCGGTGACGGCTGGTGCGGTGGCGGCCTGTGCGGTGGCGGCGCTAGGTGCTATCGCCGTCGTGCTGGCAAATGCTGGTGCCACTCCCGGAAGCAGAACAGCGCTTGCTACGGCAAGGGCACAAAGGCTGGTCCGCGTCGCCGCCACTGATCTATGTGATGTTCTAGCGGATTGTGTGCCGGCCTCTGGGACTGGAGCTTGAAAAATGGACGTCTTGGGGGTGCTGTAAAAAGCCATCGTGGAAACTTTCGAAATATGGGAAATGCGCACCTCTGCGCCGGATTGCGGTCCATATTCGGGTAATGACGTACGGCTCCGCTGTTCCTGATGTATGCCCTGCCACACGGGCTGGGATCAGATCCAGAAGCTCAGCTTGTGTCCGGGCAACTGGTTTATCCAGCGTATGGATGCCGTTGTGCCGGTTGTGGAAAAATGTGGATATCGCCAACGTAACTGCGGATAACCACCTGATTAATGTGGCAGCGTGCGTACTCTTTACAGAGGCCGTGTGGGCAATCACGTGCGGTTAACCACACGGAGATAAAGAACCGGCTCCACGCTCAGAAAGGCTCGCTAGTATTCATACAGTTCCGGCACCGCGGGAACTGGGCCGCTGCGGCTATGGGAATCTCGGCAAGGAGACTCACCGCAACGCTGAACCCGTCCAATCCGGGCGGAGATGCGAGGTCCTATAACAAATGCAGCGTGAAAAGTCGCGGCCGCATCCAGCGACGCAGACGGCATAACGGTATATGGGGTATGTGTGCACAGATCTGTTCAAACCCGACGACGAGAATTCGAGAATATTAAGGCGCTGATCCAACGCCCTCGAGAAAATGCTCTATTGGTTCACGGACCCACTGGCAGCGGAAGAACCCGCCTACTGGGCCAAGTTTCCGAGGCGTCCGAGGCACCCGCGACAATGATGTCCGCTGGCCCCACCCACGGTGCCGAGCCACTGTCCGGCCTTTTTACCCTCACCGCCGGTGGCGCCTTACCCTCAAGCAACGGCCTGGGACGTGTATCCCCCGGCGGGGAGGCCCCCACCTCCGATGAACTCCTGGCCCTCGGCCAGCACATTGTGGATTCGATGGTGGCCCAAAACTCCGGTCCCCGAGTAGTCCTCATTGACGATCTAGACCTCGCCGATCCGCAAACCCTGCAAGTCATGGGATACGTGATGCGCCGTCTTGCCGGAACCGGTGTGTGGATTGTTGCCTCAGTCCAAGAAATTTGTGGAACCGGGCCACTGCACGGCATCCGCACCCTAGACCTGCAACCGCTCTCGCGCACCCTCATGATGGAACTAGCTATTTCCGAGGCGCCATCCAACGTGGACACCGGTGTGCTTCGGATGCTGGTGGACTCTGTGGACGGAAACCCCGGGGCACTGCTTAAGGCTCTGCGCAGCCTAGACGTCACCCAACTAGACGGCCGCCACCCGCTCTCTCTGCCGCTACGCCAAGACGCCGCAACCGCGGCGAAACTCTTCCGGCAACTGGAACCGCACAGCGCCGCGTCCAAAGAAGTCCTCACTTGGATGTCCACCGCTCCAGGTATCAGAGTGGCCACGCTCAAACTCGCTCTCCCCAAGAGCTACTCTGCAGTGACCGAGCTCCTCGCCGCCGGGCTAGCAGGTCACTTAGGTGAAGGAATCCGTATTACCCAGCCAGCCTTGAGGTCAGCACTGTACTGGTCCCTTGACCCGGAACTGCGAACCCATATTCACGCAACTCTGGCAGAACATTCCATCCAGCCACTGAAACAATGGCACCAAAGTTTCAGCGACTTCAGCACCGAAACGGCCCGCAGCCTACGCAAAACCAGTGCCGAACTGATTTCCATGGGATTTGTCCGCGAAGGCATCGAGTTCACCGAACGCGCCTCCATCCTGGGCCCCGCCGCTGACGAAGACTGTGAGGACCTTGTGGTTCTGGGCGAAACACTCCTTGCCCAAGGCGAAATAGAACTCGCCCGCACCTTCGCTGGCCGGGCCCAGTTACTGCGCAGCAGCGGAGACCTTCCTTTGCGAATCACCGGTCTGCAAATCGCCTGCGAGTACTTCCTCACCCAGCGCGTCCTCAGCAACGTTGCCCGCTCCACCACTGAACAAGAGTCCGACGGCGGCCGCGAACTGGCCACGGGTTTGGTCTTAGCCGTTGCCTCCCTACACACCGACCGTTGGGAATTGGACGCAGCTCGCCGAGCACTCAAATCCGCCCGTGCCATGCCCGGAATAAGCTCAAAAATCGTTGCGGTTCTGGCCGATTCCATCGAAGCCCTGATCAATGCACTAGACCTTGGAGTGGCCCCGGTGGTCCCCACCACTGCTGTGCAAGAGCTGGGCCGCGTCTGCCAGAACGTCCACGACCCCAGCATGTGGGTGCCCTTCGCCGTGGTCAACTTCGCCCGAGCTTGCTACATGGCTGAGAATTTCGACGAAGGCCGGTCACTACTGGATTCCCTCTTTCACCAGCAAGGAAAACTCAGCCCGCTTTGGTCCGCGATCGCTCGTCTAGAGCGCATTGAACTAGAACGCAGGGCCGGCAACCACGGGGTGGCGCTGATGGAAATGGCCTCCGTGATCAAGTCAGATGAGCCGGATGTTTTCCGGCACACTATGGCCGTCAATACCTCCTGGTACTGGTTTGAAATCGGCGAACAAGAACTCGCCGCCGAAGCCTACTTGGCCTCCGTCCGCTATAGCCAAGGCCGCCGGAACATCGAAGTCAACGGCCTGGTGGACGCCCGCCGAGGCTCCTTCAACTTGCGCGCCGGAGACGTGGATGAGGCACTCGTGTACCTGCGCCGTTGCCAACAGACCGGTATGCACTTGCGCAACCCGCAACTGATGCGCTTTGAACCAGACCTTGTGGAGGCTCTGGTCCGGGTGGGTGACGTGCGTGAAGCCAAAGAAGTGATGGCTGAATTTGAAGAACGTGCAGCACGGACCCCTTCACGGTGGGCCCAGCTGGCAGTATTACGGTGCCGTGCAGTACTACAGGACGGCGAAGCATCTATAGCTGCTTTTGAAGAGGCTCTGAGCGCTTTCACCGAGTCTGATTCAGAATACGATCACGCCATCACCCTGGCAATTTTTGCCCAACGGCTCTCCGAACTCGGCAAGGACTCACGCGCCCGGCAGCTCATCCATGCGGCTCAAATGTCCTTCACGGACATTGGCCTGCCGCTCTGGGCGGACATCCTGGACCATCAAGAACCGCTACCCGATGGTGACCTACAGGCGCACCTGCTACTCAAGATGCCGGAGACGCAGCGCCAAGTGGTGGAACTAGTGATGGCCGGTTACCGGAACAAGGAAATTGCCGACGAGCTCTTCCTCTCTGTCCGGACCGTTGAAGTGCGGCTCACCAAGGTGTACAAGGAGCTGGGCGTGAAGTCCCGGGCGCAACTATTGGCCCGTTTGGGTGCTGGGTAGGTTTATCCCTTGAAGCGGGGCTGCCGCTTTTCTTGGAATGCGGCGGGCATGGCTCGGCTAAAAAGGCCCTGGCTCACTGCATCTTTGCCGCGTCCACCTCGGAAATGTCACGGCCAGCACAAAAGGCGCGCCCGGCTCCGTGCAACAGCAGCGCCCGCACGTGACCACGTTCGGCGGCGGCAGCGGCGTCGTCGTACGCCTTTGCCAAATTCTTCAGGTCCACCTCGGCGAGAGAGTTCAACTTGTGTGGCGCGTTGAGGCAGATTTCAGCCACCGAATCCGCAATGGAAAGTTCAATCATGCCCTGGCCCTCACCTGTTCTTCGACGTCTTCTTAGACGTCGTAATCAACTGTGACGGCGGGTGTAGTGGGGCGAGCTTGGCAGGTCAAAACGTAGCCCTTTTCCAGTTCATCTGGCTCAAGCGCGTAGTTCTCCTCCATGTCCACACTCCCAGCCGTGACCTTCGCCCGGCACGTGCCGCACACTCCTCCTGCACAAGCAAAAGGGACATCCGGGCGGACTCGCAGAGCGGCGTTCAGAATGGATTCGCGGGCGTGAACCGGGCTAGCCACCTCGCCCTGCAAGCCGTCCAAAGTGAAAGTGATTTTGTAGGTCTCGTCCTGTTCCTTGGCCACCACACGGCGGCCCTGTTGCCCCTCCGGACGGTCCGGGCGGCCAGTGCTAAACAGCTCAAAACGCACATGCCCGGGCGAGACCCCCCGCGCCGCCAACGCATCCCGGCACACCTGCACCAATTCAAAGGGCCCACACAAAAACCACTCGTCCACGTCCTGCGTGTGGATGGCTGTGCCCAACAACTGCTCAAGCTTCTCAGCATCAATCCGGCCAGTCATCAACGGCGCAATCCGCTGCTCCCGTGAGAGCACATGATGCAACGCCACCCGAGCCGGATATTTGTCCTTTAGGTCCGCCAGATCTTCAAGGAACATCACGTCCATGGCGGACTTATTCGCATAAACCAGGTCAAAACGATTGTGGGGATTGGCCGCCAAAAGGGTCCGGGCTATCGCGATCACCGGAGTAATTCCCGAGCCTGCAGCGATCGCCACAAAAGTGCCGCTGGGGCCGTTTCTGGCGGCCAGATCCTCCGGGTGATTCATGGAGTTCAACACATTGTGCTGCACGTCCTGCCCGTCACTCCCGTGCTGAGAAATGAAGGCACCCATAGGGCTCATCACGTCCAAACGGTGCCCCGGCTGCAATTCAGCGTTAGCCCAGGTGGAAAACAAACCGCCCAAATCCTTTTTGATTGCCACCCGAATTTCCGCGGACCCGTCAGCATAACTGCGGGGTTCCGCACAAATCGAATAGCTACGACGCACCTCGCGCACCGCACCGTCGTCGTGCGTTAAATCGGTGCGAAGCGCCACATACTGGCCCGGCAAATAGTCATACTGACCGGCCAGGTCCGCGGGGACTCGGAAGGCTACCTCAATGGCGTCCTCAGTCAGTCTGCGGACCTCTTTAACGGACAAAGAATGAAAAGCAGCACGACGGCGGCCGGCCGCGGAATCGGTGGTGGTCATCCCAATCCTCACAAAACCTTGAAGTAATCGAACGGCTCAGCACAGTCCTTGCACACGTAAAGCGCCTTGCAGGATGTGGAGCCAAAACGGGAGAGCTCCTTGGTGTTGAGCGAGGAGCACTGTGGGCATTTCACGGCCAGTTGCAGGCGGATGGGGCCAGCTTGAGTGAATCCGTTGGCGGTTTTTCCGGTGGGTGGCGCGATTCCGTACGCCGCCAACTTGGTCCGCCCGGCCGCACTCATCCAATCCGTGGTCCATGCTGGCGAGAGCACCAAGCGGACGTCAAGGCTGGGGTAACCCGCTTTGCTGAAGGCGCTTTTTAGATCATCGCGGATGGCGTCCATGGCCGGGCAACCCGAATACGTGGGTGTGATGGTCACCCGAACGGTAGGGGTGATGGCGCCGCAGTCCACCAAGTCCACGGCACGCAAAATGCCCAAGTCCTCGATAGTGAGCACGGGAATTTCCGGGTCGGTGACAGTGGCCGCGAGCGCCCAGGCCTTGGCCTGAGCCGACTGGTGTTGCGCTGGAGCGGGGATTGTGGCCGAGCCGTTGACCACCATCACCACACCGCTCCAGGGTGTTCACGAGCCAGAACCTGCATCTCAGCCAAAATGTATCCCAAGTGTTCCGAGTGCTGGCCGTGCCTTCCGCCCCCCGGATTTTGCTGGACATCCGGGACCTCGAGTTCGGTTTCTTGGAGCACGTTACTGGTGAGCTGGCAGAAGTCCTCACGAACGCTGGTGAACAGGTTCTGCGGGATGACGTTCGCTGCTTCGAGGTCTTGGATGAGCTGGTCCTCTTGAAACAGCTCAGCCACGTAGGGCCACACTAGGTCCAGACCCTTGATGATGCGGCGCCTGGATTCCTCGGTGCCACGTGCCAAACGTAGAACCCACTGAACACTGTGATCGCGGTGATAATCCACCTCTTTAACGGCCTTGGCACAAATGGCTGCGATGGTGGCGTCGGCGCATTTTGCTGGATCGGCCAGGCGCCGGTACAGCTCAAACTGGTAAAAACTCAGCACAAACTGCCGGGCAATCGTCACAGCAAAATCGCCATTAGGCTGCTCCACCAAATGGCAGGACCGGAACTCATCCTCGCCACGGAAGTACGCTAAATCGTCCTCGGTGCGAGGCTTTCCTGATTTGCCTGTCTGATGTGGGAGCCCTGCGCCAGCGTACGTGAGGAACGATCTCGCATGGCCCAGTTCGTCCAAGGCAATATTTCCCAGCGCCACGTCTTCCTCGAGCTCCGGTGCCCGGGAAATCCAATGGCCCAAACGCTGCGCCAAAATCAGTGCGTCATCACCCAGGCGCAGCGCGAACTCGGCCACCGTGATGTTTGGTTTGGCGTGGCCAGTGGCGACGTCGAGGGCAATGTCCTCCGGGCGCAGGGCGTTGCCGGGAGTGATGCGCGTTGCGGTGGCGTTGCTCTCACTCACAGGTGCTTCACTCCTTCGCTCTTGGTGTAATACGTGGCATGGCGGTAGTCCTTGCCCTGTGGCGACTCAAAAAACGCACCCTTAGAGTCCGGGTCACTCGAGGCGATTGCCTCAGCTGGGACCACCCAAATGGACACACCTTCATTTCGGCGTGTGTACAAATCCCGAGCATTCCGCAAGGCCATCTCAGCATCAGGAGCGTGCAAAGAACCGGCGTGAACATGGCTCAATCCGCGGCTGGAACGGACAAAAACTTCCCACAATGCCCAGCCCTGATGGTGGAGTGGGGTTGGGTTTTGCTCGCTCACGCTGCCGCCTCCTGCAAAGCTGCTTTAGCTGACTGTTTCTGCGCATAAGCCGCGGCTGCCTCACGGACCCAAGCGCCGTCGTCGTGCGCTTGCCGGCGACGCTCAAGGCGCTGCGCATTACACGGCCCACGGCCAGCAAGTACTTCCTTGAACTCTTCCCAATCCAGCGGCCCGTGTTCCCACTTCTTGGTGTCCTCGTTGAAGCGGATGTCTGGGTCCGGGAGCGTCAGGCCGAGCACCTTGACCTGCTCCACCATCATTCCCACAAAGCGCTGTCGCAGCTCATCATTGGAGAAACGCTTGATATTCCAGACCATAGACTGGCGCGAATTGGGCGAATCATCATCCGGCGGGCCGAACATCATCAGCGACGGCGCGTACCAACGGTTCACCGCATCCTGAGCCATCCGCTTCTGCGCCGAGGTGCCGTTTGCCAGCTCAAGCAGGATTTCAAAACCCTGACGCTGGTGGAACGATTCTTCCTTACAAACGCGCACCATCGCACGGCCGTAGGGTCCATAACTCGCTCGGCACAACGGCACCTGATTGCAGATCGCAGCCCCATCAACCAGCCAGCCGATCGCACCCATATCCGCCCACGTGCGCGCCGGGTAATTAAAAATGCTCGAATACCGCGCCTTGCCAGAGATCAGCGCATCCATCATCTGATCCCGGTTCTGGCCCAATGTTTCAGCGGCCGAATACAAGTACAACCCATGGCCAGCCTCATCCTGAACCTTCGCCATCAGGATCGCTTTGCGCTTGAGGCTTGGGGCCCGGCTAATCCAGTTCGACTCCGGCTGCATGCCAATAATCTCCGAATGCGCGTGCTGAGAAATCTGTCGAAGCAGAGTCTTGCGGTAGGCATCCGGCATCCAGTCGCGCGGCTCAACCCGGGAGTCAGTGGCCATCAAGTGATCAAAGTGGGCCTGCTCGGGTGTGGGTGTGGTGGGGCCCTGCTGTGTCGCCATGGCAACTCCTCGGAGAACGGCAGTCCATCAGCCACAAAGCGGCTTCATCGGACGGGGAATTAATTACTGACCGTTCGTTCAGAATATCCACGCGGTGTGATCTACGTCAAGGTGAATGCTCTTGGCGCTCAGGCCCGTTCGTCCCGCGTGTACGTTCTGGGCAGTAATGTGGACTTGGCCGCGTCTTCTGCTGCCCTGCAAGACCCTGCAATACTTACTGAGCACCACACCCGCACCCGCCAGCAGTACTCAAGCCAGCACTACCAAAGCCAGCACTACCAAAGCCAAGGAAGGCAGCCTGTCCATGACATCCTCGGAACCATTCCGCGTCCTGACTGTATGCACAGGAAATATCTGCCGCTCACCTTTGGCCGAGCGTGTGCTCCAAGCTGGATTTGACGCCCTCCACCCCGGCGTCTTTGAAGTCACTAGTGCCGGAACCGGGGCAATCGTGGATCACAGCATGCAGCCCGAAGCCGCAGAACTTGTTCAGAAGTACGGCGGCGACAGCGACGGTTTTGTCTCACGCCAGATCACGCCCGAGATTGCCCGCGCCGCAGATCTGGTGCTTGTTATGACCACCGAGCACCGCAGTCAGGTCATACAGCTCAGCCCGGCTCTCCTTAAGCGCACCTTCACAGTTCGCGAGTTCGCGAGGATGCTTGACGCTCTCGCCCCACGCCGCGCCAATCTCCCCATCGAAAATACCGTTGCAGAACAGTGGCGCCAGCTACCCGCCTTGGCTGCCTCAGTCCGGCACCTCTGCCTTCCGGAAACCCCCGAAGACAACGACGTGTCTGACCCCTTCCGCCGTGGACAAAAAGCATGGGTCAAAATGGACGGCGAGCTATCCCCCGCGCTGCGCAAGATCTTCCGCTACGCCCGGCACATCACCAAAGACCCCGCAGCGAACTGACGCGGCAAGCAACTACGCCAGTCGCGAAACCGGGCCTAGTTACGGGAGCGTAGTGCCGCCGTCGACCTCTATATTGGAGGCCATGACCACTGTTCCTGACGCGTCCACAGTTTCCACTACCCCTCAGCCTCCCGTCGCGAAGAAGGTCCCCACGGTTCGCAGCCACCACGGGGATAACTTCACTGACAACTACGAGTGGCTCCGGGACAAGGAATCTGCCGAGGTCGTAGCGCACCTCAAGGCCGAGAACGATTACCAAGAAGCAGTCACAGCGCACCAAGAACCTTTGCGCGAGGACATCTTCAACGAGATCAAAACTCGCACCCTGGAAACCGACCTTTCGGTGCCGCAGCGCAAGGACGGATGGTGGTACTACTCGCGCTCCGTTGAAGGCAGCGAGTATGGCATTAGCTGCCGGGTGGCCGCGAGCAACACCGGTGACCCGATTGCCGATTGGACCCCGCCGCAAGTTGAAGCCGGTGTCCCCGTTCCCGGCGAAGAGATCCTCTTGGACGGCAACATCGAGGCCCAGGGCAAACCGTTCTTCTCGATCGGCGGCGTAGCTGTCACGGTAGACGGAAACCTCTACGCTTATGCCGTGGACAACGCCGGCGACGAGCGCTTCACCATCCGCATCAAGGATTTGCGCACCGGCGAGCTCCTCCCGGACGTGATCGAGGGCGCCTTCTACGGGCTCACCTTCTCCCCCGACGGCACCCGCCTTTTCTACACTGTGGTGGACGATTCTTGGCGCCCGTACCAAATCCGCACCCACGTTTTGGGCACCCCCGTCGCCGAGGATGAGGTGCTGTATCAAGAGGACGACGTCGCCATGTGGTTGGGCTTCGAACTCGCCTCGGATCGCCGTCACCTGGTCCTCTCCGTCAGCTGCTCTGAGTACAGCGAAACCCGCTACCTGAGCTTCGAAGACCCCACAGCCACGCTGCACACGATGATTCCGCGCAGTGAGCGTGTCCTCTACGAAGCAGAACCGTTCTTACTTCCGGATGCCTCCGCTCCCGGCGGATTCGTTGAGCGCATTCTGATCACCCACAACAGGGGTGCCGCGAACTCCATGGTGTCCCTGATCGACCCGGCAGAACTTGCCAAGCCACTGGCCGAGCAAAACTGGACCACCGTCGTCGAACATTCAGATGAGGTGCGGGTCAACGGTGCCGGAATAACGGCGTCGCACCTGATCCTTTCCGTGCGCAAGGACACAATTGAGCGGGTGCAATTCATCCCGCTCGCCGGGCTCGGCACGCCCGCACAGGGTGCGCCCGTGGAGCCCGCGTTTGACGAAGAGCTGTACACGGCCGGGGTTGGCGGCGCCGACTACAACGCGCCAGTGGTGCGCCTCGGGTACACGAGCTACTTCACCCCCTCGCGGGTTTACGACTACGTTTTGCCCTCCACGGAACAGCCCGACGGCGAACTGCTGCTCCGGCGCGAAAGCCCCGTTTTGGGCGGCTATTCGGCGTCGGATTATGTGGCCACCCGCGAATGGGCCACGGCCACGGACGGCACCCTCATCCCGCTGTCCGTGCTGCGGCACAAGTCGGTGGTGCAAGACTCGAGCGCGGCCGGGCTGGTGTACGGGTATGGGTCCTACGAGGCGAGTATGGACCCCGGGTTTGGGATTGCCCGGCTCTCTCTGCTGGACCGCGGGATTGTGTTTGTGATTGCGCACATTCGTGGCGGTGGCGAGCTGGGCCGGCACTGGTACGACGACGGCAAAAAGCTGAACAAAAAGAACACCTTCACCGACTTCGTGGACTCGACCGACTGGTTGGCTGGCTCGGGGTGGGTTGATCCGTCGCGGATTGCCGCCTTGGGCGGCTCCGCGGGTGGGCTGCTCATGGGTGCCGTGGCTAACTTGGCGCCGGAAAAGTATGCGGCGATTGTGGCGGCGGTGCCGTTTGTTGACGCACTGACCACCATCTTGGACCCGGAGCTTCCGCTCTCCGCTCTCGAGTGGGAAGAGTGGGGCAACCCAATCACGGATGCGGACGTGTACGCGTATATGAAGTCGTACACCCCGTACGAGAATGTGCGTGAGGTGGCGTACCCCAAGATCGCCGCAGTGACCTCGTTCAACGACACCCGTGTGCTGTATGTTGAGCCGGCCAAGTGGGTGCAGGAATTGCGGGCGGTTTCTACCGGGTCCGAACCTGTGGTTATGAAGATCGAGATGGACGGTGGGCACGGTGGCGCGTCCGGCCGGTACGTGCAATGGCGCGAACGCGCCTGGGACTACGCGTTTATCGCCGACTCGCTTGGCGCAACGGAGCTACTCCCCGGCGCCGGGCCGCGCTAGCTTCTTCCGCCGCGCTCTTCCTTTCCGCCCCTTCCGCCGAGGTCGGTGCTTAGCGTCGAGTTCCCCGTAAATTTGCGGGGAACTCGACGCGTTGCACCGACCTCGCGGGTGGGGTCAGTGGCTGGGGTGCGTTTAGTGGCTGGACTTCCACTCTGAGGCGAAGATCGCGTACCTCGCCTCAGAGGACCACACACCGTTTGCGAACGAATTTTCACGAAGGGTGGCCTCGTGCTGCATTCCCAAACGTTGGCACACCGCTGCAGAGGCACCGTTCAATGCATCGAGCCGGGCTTCGATCCGGTGCATGCCCAGCGTTTCGAACCCCAACTTGAGCATGGCTTCTGCGGCCTCGGTGGCATAGCCCTTGCCGCGCCCCGCCGGCGCCAAGATCCAGCCAACCTCGCCTTGGCCACGGCCGGGAAGCCACTTCAACACCACCTCGCCGAGCAGCACCGGACTACCCTTCGCCTCGACGGCCAGCGAGACCCAATCGCCCACCTGTTCAAAAACAAAGTTTGAGTATTTGCCCACAACTTGCATGGCGGTGGTGATCTTGTGGGGCCCCGAGGGAAGGAACCTCGCCGTCTCCTCAAGCGAACGATACGCGTGATAAGCCGTAAGATCATCGGCGGTGAAACGGCGAAGTACCAAACGTTCGGTCAGGATGGGCAGTGGGATTTCTGGCATAACTCAACGCTACGCCTTGCTCTCTCGCCATACGTTCCGCCGAGGTAGGTGCATAGCGCCGAGGTGCCCGTAAATTTGCGGGGGTATCGACGCGAAGCACCGACCTCGCGGGTGTTGGTCTACCGAGAAGAACTTACGACGGCGGCAGTCGCCTCAGCGATGGCCCGTTCCTCGTCGGTGGGAACCACCAACACCGGGATCGCGGAGCTGGCGGTGGAAATCACGCGAGGTTCCTTGGATCGCACAAGGTTCGCTTCGGCGTCGAGCTCTATACCCAAGGCACCCAAACGCTCCCCCACGAGCGCCCGGAACTGGTGCGAGTTCTCGCCGATCCCCGCGGTGAACACCACGGCCTTGGCCCCGCCCACGGCCACGTGATAACCGCCGATGTACTTGGACAGCCGGTAACTGGCCACGGCAAGCGCCATGGCCGAACGCGCATCCCCGGACTCGGCGGCTTCCACCACGGAGCGCATGTCGTTATTGCCGGCCAAGCCCAACAATCCCGATTCGCGGTTCAGGGCGGTGTCAATGTCCTCGGGCGACCACCCGGCCCGGCCCAAAAAGACCAAGATCGACGGGTCAAGATCGCCAGAACGAGTCCCCATAACGAGGCCCTCGAGCGGGGTGAAGCCCATGGAGGTGTCCACGGATTTTCCGCCCTGGATCGCCGTGACGGAGGCGCCGTTGCCCAAGTGGGCGATCACGCCGTCGAACTCGTCAACACCCAGCCCCAGCAGCGCCGCAGCCCGCGCCGCAACGTACTGGTGCGAGGTGCCGTGGAAACCATAACGCCGGATCCCATGCAGTGTGTACAGCTCATCCGGGACCGCGTATCGCCAGGCATGCTCGGGGATGGTGCGGTGGAATGCGGTATCAAAAACGGCCACCTGCGGGAGGTCAGGGTACTCGCGGGTGATGGCACGGATGCCCAAAACGCTGGCCGGATTGTGCAGCGGAGCCAGCGGGTTGAGGCGTTCAATGGCACGGGTGACTTCGTTGTTGATCAACACTGGCTCGCCAAAACGCTCGCCGCCGTGAACCACCCGGTGCCCGACGGCGTCCAGCGCCCGCCCGCCCAACTCGCCTTCCAGCGTGGACATCACACGGTCAATCGCCTCAACGTGATCGGCCGGGCCACCGGCGCCGGAATCGCCGATACGCTCCACTAGTCCATCGGTGAGAATAGTCCCCACCTCAACGTCGCGGACCTGATACTTCAGCGAGGACGACCCCGAATTGATCACCAAAACTAGCATTAGGCCTCCTGAGCCTGGATGGCCGTGATAGCCACCGTGTTGACAATGTCCTCGACCGTGCAGCCGCGCGAAAGATCGTTGACAGGCTTGCGCAAACCCTGCAGAACCGGCCCGACGGCGACAGCCCCCGAGGACTGTTGCACCGCCTTGTAGGTGTTGTTGCCGGTGTTCAGGTCAGGGAAGATGAACACGGTCGCCTGGCCAGCGACTGAAGAACCCGGCATTTTGGAGGCCGCAATCGATGCGTCCACGGCGGCGTCGTACTGGATAGGCCCTTCAACGGCGAGCTCAGGGCGGCGAGAACGCACCATTTCCGTGGCGCGGCGCACCTCCTCCACCGCCTCACCAGAACCCGAACCTCCGGTGGAATAGGACAGCATGGCCACGCGCGGTTCCACGCCAAACTGGGCGGCTGTCTCGGCGGAGGCCAGCGCGATGTCCGCGAGCTGCTCGTCGGTGGGGTCCGGGTTCACGGCACAGTCGCCATAGACCAGCACGCGGTCCTCCATCAGCATCAAAAACACCGAGGAGACGATCTTCACGCCATCGCGGGTCTTCACGAACTCGAGCGCCGGGCGGATGGTGTGGGCGGTGGTGTGCGCGGCACCGGAAACCATTCCGTCCACCACACCGAGCTGAACCATCATGGTTCCGAAGTAGCTGACGTCCAGCATGACTTCAAGCGCCCGGGCCAAATCAACGCCCTTGTGGGCGCGCAGCTCGGCGTACTTCTCGGCGAATTCTTGACGCAGCTCGCTGTTTGCCGGGTCAATGATGGCCACACCGGCTAGGTCAATCCCGTTGCTTGAGGCGAGTTCGCGCACCTCGGCTTCACTTCCCAGCAACGTTAGATCGCACACGTCACGGCGGTGCAGGATCTCGGCAGCACGCAAGATCCGCACATCCGTACCCTCCGGCAGCACAATGTGCCTGCGCTTGGAACGTGCCCGCTCAATCAGCTCGTGCAAGAAACGCAGGGGCGTCATCCGCTCGGCCCGTGGCAAGTGCAGGCGCTCCATCAGCTCGTTTTCGTCTACGCGGCGGGACCAGAGGCCCAACGCCGAAGCCACCTTCCGCCGATGCCCGGTCCAGATCTCGCTACGCACCTCAGACACCCGCTTGGCCGTGACATAGGTGTCCTCCGGCGAGGCAAACACTGGGAACGGGGCCTGCGCCAACAAGGGATAAATGTTGGCATCCGGGCTCAGACCGCCGGTCAAAATCAGGCCTGACGGAACTGGGAATTCGGGGCTGAACGAGGAAGCCAAACACGCAACCATCACGTCTGCACGGTCACCGGGAACAATCACCAAGGAGCCGTCGGTCAGCACGTGAAGGAAATTTCCCACATTCATGGCGGCCACCTGAATGGCCCGGACATCGCGCTCCATATCGGCGTGCCCGGCAATCTGCCGCACCCCAATCGTGGTGGCAACTTCACCCGTTGTGGGCCGGGAAATCTCCTCCAACTCGGGGAAAATGTAGACTGGCCGGCCGGATGCGCCCGGCTTCACGGCCGCAGCCACCGCGTCCAGCTGCTCCGGATCCGCGCGATTCACCATCAACGCCAGGAGTGTGCACTTCTCCGCCACCAGTTCCTTGCGCGCCAGCTCGACGGCGTCACCCGCCTCCTCGGGGCTGCGCCCCTTCGCGCTCACCACGGCGACCACAGGGCAGCCGAGGTTGTTCGCAAGGCGCGCGTTCAGATCAAACTCAACGGCGGCGTCGTGCCCGGCAAGGTCAGTGCCCTCAACAATGATGATGTCGCATTCGCTGGACATTTCGGCGAAGATTTCCACGCACCGGGCGTCGATCTCGTCGCGTTTGCCTTCAGCAAGGAGGGAACGGACCTCAGCCGAGGTCAGACCGCCGCGGCAGCGGGCTGGCTCAAGACCAAACCGGGAGCTCATCAGGCTCACCATAGGGTCGACGTCGACGTCGTCCCCATCAACTACAGGTTTGAAGAAGCCGATCCGATCCGCGTGCCGATGCAGGGTGTCAGCGAGTCCTAGGGCAATAAGCGACTTGCCGGAACCGGGTGAGGTTGCGCTGACGTAAATACCCTTAGCCATGGAATGCCTCTCGGTCTCAAAAGCTATCTGTCCCAAGCCTACTGTCCCAGCCCATCACTTCCCGCCCTCTCCCCGCGCCCACCTCCCCGCCGTCTCCCCGCGCCCACCTCCCCGCCGTCTCCCCGCGCCCACCTCCCCGCCGTCTCCCCGCGCCCACCTCCCCGCCGAGTGGGTAGATAACGTCCCTTTGCGGCGGTTCAAAGGGACGTTATCTACCCACTCGGCGGGATGACGCCTTGACTTGAACGCGTCAATGGGATTACCTAATGACCATTCGGTAACTAATTGTGAGAGGCATCACGGCATGTCTGCAACGACGCACAGCATCCTCGAAAACGACCACGCCTCCGCATGGCTGGGCCTCGAAGTCCTCAAGCTCGGCCCCGGGCACGCCACCACACGGATGACCCTCCGCAAAGAAATGCTCAACGGATTCGGAATCGCGCACGGCGGAATGATCTTCGCCTTCGCCGACTCCACCTTCGCTCTGGCCTGCAACCCAGCCGCCGGCAGCGAACACTCCATCACCGTGGCCTCCGGTGTGGACATCAACTTCATCAAACCCGCACATGAAGGTCAGGTCATCACCGCGATCGCGGACCGCCGCGCCCACGCTGGCCGCAGCGGTATCTATGACATTCAACTTTTCGCGGCGGACCCCAGCAAGGTAACCAACGGCAGCGTAAACAACGGCAGCGCAAGCAGCGGCACCGCAACCAACGACGGCGGCACTCCCCACAGTGGCACCGGCACCAATACGAGTGGCGAACCCTACGGCGAACTCATCGCTGAATTCCGCGGCCGCAGCCGCACCATCAGCAAAAAATAGCACCAGAAAGCAGTACGCGATGAACCAGGCATCTTCAACGACGAACGCCTCTACAGTTCAGGCAACGGACCCCATGCTTGCCCCGGCGGGCAAACTGAACGGCAAATCCAACTCATCCAGGACTTCGAACCTGACGTTATTCTGGCTACGCCCACCTACCGATTGACCATCGCTGACGCCATGGCCCAGCAAGGTATTGATCCGCGCTCCACCTCGCTCAAGTTCGTGGTGCTCGGCGCGGAACCATGGACCGAGGAAATGCGGCACGAACTCGAAACCACCATGGATCTCAAAGCCTGCGACATTTACGGCCTCTCCGAGGTAATGGGCCCCGGAGTCGCAGGGGAATCAGTGGACACCCAAGATGGCTGCCACATTTGGGAAGATCACTTCCGCCCCGAAGGCAAACGCATGGACCAACTCACGGTGCGGATCGAGCGGCGGGAAGGTGTCGCCGTCGAACACGGAACAACCGCCGGCGCCGCCTTACGTGAACAGATCAAGATTCACGTGGGGTCATCCTGCACGGTGGACGCGGTGGAGCCGGGCACCCTGGAGCGGTCCAACGGAAAGTTACGCCGCATCTACGACCTCCGTCCAAAGGCCTGATCGGTTCGTGGGAAAATATCCGGATGGCTAGCATCGTTGAACCCACCGCCAAGCGCGGCCGCCCCGGTTACGACCAGCAGACCGTCCTCAACGTTGCCGTGGAGGTGTTTAACCGCCACGGTTATGACGCCACATCCATGGGCATTCTGGCGGAAAATCTTGGCATCTCTAAGTCCGCCATCTACCATCACGTTCCATCCAAGGGCGAACTCTTGAACCTCGCGTTGGACCACGCGCTCGGCGGTCTCGAAGCCGTGCTGACTAGCCCCGATGCTGTTAAGGGTCCGGCGGTGGATCGGCTGGAATTTGTGGTTCGTCAGACAGTAGCTGTCCTGGTGGAGCGCCTTCCCTTTGTCACGTTGTTGCTGCGTTTGCGGGGTAACACTGAGATTGAGCGCAATGCTTTGGAGCGACGCCGGGCCTTCGACCATGCCGTGGCTATTCTCATCTCCGCGGCGCGCGACGAAGGCGGTTTGCGCAGTGACATCGATCCGCGAACCGTCTCACGCTTGCTCTTCGGCACCATCAACTCGATCGTGGAATGGTACAAACCGGGCGGTTCGCTTTCGCCCCAAAAGCTAGCGGACGACGTCGTTGCCATCGCCTTCGATGGTCTGCTCACCCGCCGCTGAACCTCGCCTATAAAAGGACCTAACGGAACGCCGCTTCTCCGGTGATTTCCTTGCCGAGAATCAAGGTGTGGACTTCGTCAGTTCCTTCATAGGTACGGACTGATTCAAGGTTGTTGGCGTGCCTCAGTGGCGAGTAGTCCAAGGTGATCCCGTTGCCGCCCAACAAGGTTCTCGCCTCCCGGCACACGGCGATGGCTTCGCGGCAATTATTGAGTTTGCCAAAGGAAATCTGCGCCGGGGTCAACTTCCCAGCGTCCTTCATGCGGCCCAAGTGAATGGCCAAAAGGGTGCCCTTCTGGATCTCCAGCATCATGTTCACCAGCTTCTCTTGACTGAGCTGGTAGGCCGCCAAGGGCTTGTCGAACTGCATACGCTTCTGGGCATACGCCAACGCATCTTGGTACGCGTCCCGGGCCGCACCCATAGACCCCCAAATAATCCCGTAGCGAGCTTCATTCAGGCAGGCGAACGGGCCGCGTAACCCTTTGGCAAAAGGCAGCCGGGCAGTTTCAGGCACTCGCACGTTATCCAAAGTGATGTCGCACTGGATGGAGGCCCGCATGGAAAGTTTGCCGCTGATCGGCGTAGCCAAGAACCCCGGCGTATCTGTGGGGACCACAAAACCGCGGACGCCGTCGTCGGTCATGGCCCACATAATGGCGAGCTGCGCTACCGAGGCCAGTCCAATCCACCGCTTGGCACCGTTCAAAACCCAGGTGTCCCCCTCGCGCACCGCCCGGGTGGCCATGGAACTCGGGTCAGAACCGGCGGTGGGCTCAGTAAGGGCAAAACAACCGATGGTCTCGCCGCGCGCCATGGAGGGAAGGTAGGTGTTTTTTTGCTCTTCCGAGCCCCACGTGTGGATCGCTGTCATGGCTAGGGAGCCCTGGACTGAGACGAAGGTCCGGATGCCCGAATCCCCCGCCTCGAGCTCCATCGCCGCAATACCGTACTCCACGGCGGAGCGGCCCGGGCAGCCATAGCCCTTCAAATGCATCCCCAAAACACCGAGTTTGCCCAGCTCAGGGACCAGTTCTAAGGGGAAGTGTGCGTCCTCGAACCACTGCGCAATGTTGGGTTTAATCCGTTCTTGCACAAAGGCGCGCACACTACCCCGGAGCTGGAGCTCATCCGGACTCAGCAGGGCATCAAGATCTAAAACGTCATTGTTTTCACCAGCACTGTTTTCAGCCACGGTGCTATCTTGCCACGCACGCTCTTGCCGCGGGCTCACGGCTACTTTTCCACCAAGGTCAGGACGTCGTAGGTGGCCACGATTTCATCATTCTGATTGGTCAGGAGCGCGTCCCACGCCACTTCCCCATATTCGTCAGTTTCGCGGGGTGTGATCTTTTTGGCCGTGAGAGTTACCCGGATGGAATCGCCGGCCGCCACAGGAGTAATAAACCGCAAGTTCTCCAGCCCGTAGTTCGCCAGCACCGGCCCCGGCGCTGGCTCCACAAACAACCCCGCAGCCCAGCTGAGCAACAAGTAACCATGCGCCACAATGCCCGGGAAGAACGGGTTAGCTTGAGCGGCTTCTTGGTTGGTGTGCGCGTAGAACGTGTCCCCAGTGGAGTTAGCAAAATCGCTAATGTCCGCTAGGGATACGGTGCGCAACTCAGAACGAATAGCATCCCCAATGCGCAGGGTGGTCAAGGATTTCCGGAAAGGGTGTTCGCCTTCGGTTTCCATGGTGAAGTTCCGGTCAGCACCGCTATGCCACACACCTGTCACGGCTGTGAGCATGTTGGGGGAACCTTGAAGAGCCGTACGCTGCATGTGGTGCAGGACTGAGCGGATGCCACCGAGTTCCTCACCACCACCAGCCCGGCCAGGCCCACCATGAACCAAATGCGGTACGGGCGAGCCGTGACCCGTAGTGCTGCGCGCATCCTCACGGTTCAACAGGTGCACGCGCCCATGGTGGGCAGCGATCCCGGTGACGAGTTCACGGGCAATATCAGGATCATTGGTGCACACCGAGGCCACCAAAGACCCTCCACCCTTTGCGGCTAAACGCACAGCGTCCGCAACGCCGCTATACGTGATCACCGAAGTCACCGGCCCAAATGCTTCAAGAGAGTGAACTTCCGGCGCTTCAGCATTGGCCCATTCCAGCAGCACCGGCGACATAAACGCGCCGTCTGCCGCCAGATCAATGCTGCCATCAGCGCGGGTCACGCGTGGCGCGTCTAGGCTGCCGTAAGCGAGCTCGCCGCCGGCCGCAATCATGGCTTCGACGGCGGCACGCACGTCACGCAACTGTTCTAGAGACGCCAGCGCACCCATGTTCACACCTTCGGCGCGCGGGTCACCCAACACCACACGTTCGGTAATTCGGGCACCAATGGCTGTGACGACCTCGTCCTTTAGTTCTGCGGGGACCAGCACCCGGCGAATGGCAGTGCACTTTTGCCCAGCCTTGGCAGTCATTTCGGTGACCACCGCTTTGATAAATGCTTCAAACTCGGGGGTGCCTTGGGCCGCGTCTGGGCCCAAGATGGCAGCGTTGAGCGAGTCAGTTTCACAGGTAAAACGCACCCCGCCAGTGACCACATTGGGGTGTGCCTTGAGCTGATTCGCGGTGCTCGCCGAGCCGGTAAACGCCACAAGGTCCCGGTAATCCAACTCGTCCAGCAAGGTCCGCACCGAACCCGAAACCAGCTGCAGTGAACCGTCCGGTAGGATTCCAGATTCCACAATTGCCTTGACCACGGCGGCCGCAACATAGCCGGTGGGGGTGGCGGGTTTGACGACGGTGGGCACTCCGGCCAAAAACGCTGGCGCAAACTTTTCTAGCATGCCCCACACCGGGAAGTTGAACGCGTTGATCTGTACCGCAACACCAGGGATGCGGGTGTAGATGTGCTCGCCGGCGAAGGAGCCGTCCTTGGAGAGGACCTCGAGCGGGCCGTCGATGATGACTTGCGAGTTGGGGAGTTCGCGCCGCCCCTTAGAACCGAAAGTAAAAAGGACGCCGATGCCGCCGTCGATGTCGATCATCGAGTCAATTTTGGTGGCCCCAGTTTTGGCCGATGCAGTGTAAAACTCTTCACGGCGGCCGTTGAGGTACTGTGCGAGTTCCTTGAGTTTGAGGGCGCGCTGGTGGAAGGTCAGCTTTCCCAATTCCTTTTGCCCCGTGGTGCGTCCGTAATTCACCACCTCTGTCAGGTCCAGCCCCTCAGTGCTCACGGTGGCCAGGGCCTCACCGGTGCTCGCATCCCGAACTTCGGTTCCCTTGTGGGTATCAGCCGGGACCCACCACGAGTCCTTCACAAAGCTCGGGACAATCTTGAGGGTTTGTCGGTCAGCGGCTGGCACAGTGGTGCTGGGCATCGTGGGGTGGTCCTTCCAACGCTTGAATCGACTCACAGCCACATTCCTTTACTGACCGTGCGTTCGGTAATGTTCTCAGCGTACATTACTGTGGTCTGAAGCACACCAACATGCCCCCTTCTCCTCTCTCCCCTCGCCGAGTGGGTAGATAATGCAGCTTTGGAGGGTGTCTAAGGGACGTTATCTACCCATTCGGCGAAGAAGGAGTCGCTATGAGCGGAGATGCCATGAACACTGAGGTTTGGAAGATCCACTTAGGCGAGCTGGATCAAAAAATGGGCGTCAAAATCATCGGAGAATCCGTGGAGCGCGTGGTCGCCACCATGCCCGTTGAAGGCAACCGGCAATCCTTCGGGCTGCTCCACGGCGGAGCCTCCCTTGCCGTGGGCGAAGCCGTTGGATCCTGGGCGGCCGTCAAACACGCCAGCACACTCGGCAAAACGGCAGTGGGCGTGGACGTCTCAGCAACCCATCACAAATCCGCGCGCGAAGGCATGGTGACCATCACTGCCACCCCGATTAGCTTGGGCAAAACCCTGACCACCCACGAAGTGCTCATCACCAACCACACCGGCGAGCGCCTCTGCACACTGCGCATCACCAACTTGCTGATGACACCCAAGGCGTAAAACTTTTAGTGAGAGCGCTTTGCCATGGCCCGAGGACGCACGCGCACTAAGCCCAGCCCGGCAGCAAGCAGCCCTCCGCCGCCAAGGCCGAGCGCCCACAGTCCAGCGCTAGCGCCAGTATTTGGAAGGTCGCTGTTTGGCAGATCAGTGTTGGGTACGTCAGTATTTGGTGCATTCGGGGACGCCGTTCCCGCTGGCACCACCACTGGGCTACTAGCAGTGGGTGTTGCTGTCACCACTGGAACCGGTTTCACCACGGAAAACATCCACTTCACCGAGGCAGAATTTGGCCGGTCCAGGCCTTCCTGATGCGCAGTAACCTCATGCCGGCCCAGACCCAATGGCGAGGCGAGGCGGATAGTCCACGTGCCGTCGTCGTTCACTGTGGTTGTGGGCCGAGCGTCGGCAGCCAAAGTCCGGCCGTCAACGATTGAAATTACGACGGCGGCACCCGGGGTCCCGGTGCCGCTGAGACTCTGCACGGGGGCAGTGAGTTTCGCGCCCGGTGCGGGGCTACTCAGCACTGGTGCCGGGAGCGGCGCGGGGGTGATGTTCACTGAGAACGGCACACTTGCTGAGGTGCTGAAACCGTTGACGGTCTGGGCTGTGAAGCTAAAAGCGCCGGTGGTCTGCGGTGCATTGAAGGCAAAAGTCCCGTCCGCCGCGAGGGCAACGAGTGTCACAAGGTTGCCGCTTGAGACAATCCGAACCTTGGAACCGGTAGGAACTGCGGCGCCCGCACCCTTGGTGACCACTCCGGTGATTTTGCTGCCGGCAAAGGACGTGGACTTCGGCTTGGCCGCCGAGCCCAGGAGCGCCGGCGTGTTCAAGTACAAACGGATCTGGGCTCCGGGGATGACTTTCAACGCGTCCACCAATGATGCGCCAAAAGCCCACTGGGTGAGCGGGCTGCCCGGGGTGATCCCTTCACCAAAACCACCGGCGGAGTGCAAACCAACCGCGCGACCACCGGAAATCCATGATCCACCCGAATCGCCGGGATTGGACTCAACGGTGTTGGAGCTAAAACCGCTTACCGCGCGGACGTCGTCTGGGCCTCGGTAGCCTTCCACCAAAAACACTCCGACTTCTTGCACCGTGCCACACGACCACCCTGTGGTTCGGCCGGAGCGGCAGATCGGCATACCCACCACGGGCTTGGTGACACCAATGACTTTGGGGGCGCGGTTGTTCAGGTTCGAGGCGTCTTCCCATGCTGTGACTGCCGGTTGTGCTGTGACAGCGGGGGCCAGTTGTTGGACCACTGAAACGTCAGTGCCAACCTGGTTGGTGCCGCCGGTGGGTGAGACTGAGGCGTTGCCCGGGCCGCCGAACTGGCTGAATCCAAAGGTGCCTAAGTGTCCGGTGACGGAACCGAAGGTAGAGATGTTCCCGGTGACCGCGGGTTCGCCAGTCTGGTCAACTGTTTCAACCTTGGACACGGTGGAATCTTCGCTGCAGTGCCCGGCAGTGAGAAGGGTGGGTTTCCCTGTGGAATCGAAGGCGTTGAAACCGGCCGAGCAGGCTATATCGCCGTTGATGCGGACGCCTTCTCCGCCGAGCAGATCGTCTTCCGATTGCGCTGCCCCGTTGGCTTCACGGAGTTCCACGTTGCTATAGGAGGCAATAAATTCTTGTGGGCTTTTGCTGCCGGTGGCGGAGCCGGTTTTCGAGGTGGCTGCGTTGATCTGTCCTGCATTGATCCGTCCTGTGTTGATTTGGCCGGTGGCGGCTTGGCCGGTGCGGATCACAAAGTGTCCGTTGGCAAACATCACCGCTTGTAGGCCTGCTGTTCCAACTTCGCGGACGTAGGCGGCGAAGAGCGAATCAACGTCGGTGGCCGCAGTGACGGGCACGTCCGTCACTGCATTGGGGGGGGTTGTAGTTTTTGGTGCCGCTGCGGTGGCCGTGCCGGGTTCAAGGACAACCAGCACTGACGGGTCAGCGGCATTTGCACGGACGACGGCGGCTTGCAGCTCCGCGCCGGAACCGGTCACCACAATCTCTTGGTCGCCGCCGTTAATTGCGCCGCTGCTAGTCTGGTTGGCACCCGTTTTTATCGCGCGGAGCGCGATGCCTTCAAAGCCGGGAAGTTTAGCGAAGGTGTCCCGCAAATCAGCGGCACGTTTGCCAAGCTCACCGGCGGCCGTGAACTCCTCGAGGGTCAACCCCAAGTTTTTGGCGAGCGCCTGGGCCAGTTCCGCCGTCGTACCGGTAGTCGGAGTACCGGTAGTGGGAATAACCGCAGTGGGAGTATGGGCAGTGGGAGTAAGGGCAGTGGCACTTGGGGAGGGCGCAGTGTTGGCGACCGCAGGGCTGGAGACCTCAGGACTAGCGATCTCAGGGCTGGGCGTTTGGGCGCTAGCAGCTGGCGCCAACGTGAGCGATCCGAACACTGCAACGGTGGCCAGCAGCGTTGCCGACTTCACCCGCCAAGGGTTGCGCTGGCCAACGTCAAGCATGGTTCCCCCAAGGGCAGAGTTCAGTGGATCACAAACAGCTCAGGCTTAGTATGTCACCCGTTGTTTCGCCAGCCGATACTCGAGACCCATTTTTACGGCCGGCCACTCATGCTCAAGGATCGAGAAAACCACGGTGTCCCGCAAAGCGCCGTCGGCACTGCGTGTGTGCGAGCGCAGCACGCCGTCCTGTTTGGCCCCGAGCCGGGCAATCGCCGTCCGGGACTGCTCGTTGAGCCAGTGCGTCCGGAATTCGACAGCGGGGCACCCCAGAGTTTCAAAGGCGTGCCTCAGCAGCAGGTACTTCGAGTCCGGGTTAGTCCCCGTCCCGTGAGCTGAGGCTGCGTTCCACGTTGAGCCAATCTCCACCCGCGGCAAGGCGGCATCTATGTTCATGTAGGTGGTCATACCGATGAGTTTGCCGGTGGCGTTCAGCTTGGTGACAAAAGGCAGCATGGTGCCCTTTTCTTGCAGACTGAGCCGGCGCTCAATCTCCGCAGCCATGCCTTCGGGAGTGGGGACTGAGGTGTACCAGAGTTTCCACAGTTCCCCGTCCCGCACCGCCTGCACCAAGGAATCGTGATGCTCGGGCAAGAGCGGTTCCAAGGTGACAAATTTCCCGGTCAGGGTGACGGGTTGGATCAGGGCTGTGGGGTTGTTCGGGGCCATGGGTCAATCTTGCCGGAGGCGGGGGCCTACAACCTAGTCAGTCCAGTCAAAGAAGCCCTTGCCCGTCTTCCTGCCCAGTTCGCCGGCTTTGACCTTGTCCACCAAGATCTGTGGCGGCGCGAACCTCTCGCCCAGGGTGGAGTGCAAGTACTGCGCAATGCCTAGCCGAACGTCTAGTCCAACAATGTCAGTGGTCCGCAATGGGCCCATGGGGTGTTTATAACCGAGCACCATGGCCTGATCGATGTCCTCGGCCGAGGCAACCCCTGCCTCCACCATCCGCATGGCTTCAAGAGCAATGGCCACACCCAAGCGCGATGAGGCAAAACCGGGTGCATCGTTGACCACCACAGGAGTTTTGCCCAGCGCTTGCACCCAGCCGCGGGCTGCCTCCTGCAACGCCGCCGATGTCCGGGCGCCTAGAACAATCTCCACGAGTGTGGATGCCGGAACCGGGTTGAAGAAGTGCAGGCCCACAAACTGCTCTGGCCGTTGCAATTCCGCGGCCAAACCGTTGATAGACAAAGAAGAAGTATTTGATGCCAAGATGGCTTCCGGACCGAGTTGTTCCTCCACCTTGCGCAGGGCTTCAACCTTTAGCTCCCAATCCTCAGGAACGGCCTCCACCACTAAGTCACAGGATGCCAAGGCCGCAAAGTTCGTGGAAACGCTCAGCCGCGCGGTGATGCCCTCAAAGGACTCCGAAACCTTGCCGCGTTCAATACTTTTGGCAACCGCCTCGGTAACTCGAGTGGTGGCAGCTGCCACAGCGTCGTCGTCGCGCTCTATCACCGTAACTATGGCGCCGGAAACCAGGAAGGCGTGCGCAATCCCAGCCCCCATCCGCCCACCACCGAGGACACCAACGTTCTCTGGAACCTGACTCACTTATTCGCCTTTCTTGCTGCCGGTGCCGCGCGTTGTGGACTTGTTGAGAAACGCGTCCATCCGCTCAAACTTCGCCGGGGAATCAAACAAGATCCCTTGCGCCAACTGGTCAATCACCGGATGAGCCTCAGCCGGAGCGTGAAAAACGGACTTGGTGATCCGCACGGCCAAGGAGTCTTGGCGTGCAATTCGGTCCGCAAGGGCATATGCGGCGTTCAGCAATTCCTCCGGCGGATGCACCTCGGTGACCAGCCTGACGGCGAGGGCCTCTTGAGCGTCCAGCACTCGGCCAGCCAGCAGGATCTCCTTGGCGAGCGGTTCGCCCACAAGTTCCTTAAGACGCCACGTAGCACCTGCACCTGCCACAATGCCCAGCGCCGTTTCCGGGTTGCCGATTTTCAGGGTGGTGGACCCCAGCCGGAAGTCAGCTGCGTACCCCAGTTCTGCACCACCGCCCATCGCGTACCCGGACATTGCTGCAATCACCGGCATAGGCAGGCGCGCAATACGAGTAAAAAGCGCCGAGTTGATACCTTGAAGTGCCTCATCCCGTCGGCGTTCACGCAACTGGCTAATGTCAGCACCGGAGGCAAAAATTTTCTCTGAGCCGGTGAGAATCAGGATTTTTGGGTTGCGCTCCAATTCGGCACAGATCTGGTGAAGCTCATCCACCATCTGCTGATTGATTGCGTTGCGCACCTCGGGCCGGTTGAGGGACACCGTCAACGCAGTATCCCCTGCCTCTACCCGCAGCGTCTGAAAATCAAAGTCCATTACACACGCTCCAACAACAGGGCACTACCTTGACCCACACCAATACACATCGTGGCCAAGCCCAAAGCGCCCGGCGCAAGCTCGCGCTCCATCCGGCCCATCAGCGTGATCGCGATCCTTGACCCGCTGGAACCGAGCGGATGGCCCAAAGCGATAGCACCGCCGTCGTTATTAACAATTTCTGGGTCCAAACCCAGCCGGCGGATACAGGCGAGGGATTGGCTGGCAAAAGCCTCGTTAAGTTCGACGGCGCCCAGCTCGCCTACCGTACGGCCCGCGCGTGCCAAGATTTTCTGCGTGGCCGGTACCGGGCCAATGCCCATAATTTCTGGTTCACAACCGGCCGCCCCGCCGTCCACAATCCGCGCCCGGGGGATGAGCCCAAAGCGTTTGAGCGCAGCCTCGGAGGCCACAATCACTGCCGAGGCTCCATCGTTCAGGGATGAGGCGTTTCCAGCGGTGACCACCGATCCGCCGGAGACCACAGGGCGAAGCCCAGCAAGAACTTCCACACTGGTTCCTTCGCGTGGACCTTCGTCAGTATCCACCACCGTGTTGCCTTTACGGCCCGGCACGGTAACGGGGACGATCTCTTGGCTAAAGTGCCCGGCGGCGATGGTGGCGATAGCCCGGCGGTGAGATTCCACAGCGAACGCGTCAGCATCTTCGCGGCTAATACCATCCAATCGGGCAACTTCCTCGGCTGTCTCTGACATGGAGAAGGTCATCTTCCCGCCTCGGCTCAGTTCACCTTTTTGGAAGAGGGGATTGATAAAACGCCAGCCGATCGAGGTGTCAAAAATTTCGCCGGGCTTAGCGAAGGCCTTGGAGGGTTTTTCCTGGACCCAGGGGGCGCGGCTCATGGACTCGACACCACCGGCCACCACCATGTCTGCGGCACCGGATTTGATCATGTGGCTGGCCATGATGATGGCGCTCATGCCGGAAGCGCAGAGCCGGTTCACGGTGATGCCGGGGATGTGGAGGGGAAGCCCGGCCAAGATGGTGGCCATACGTGCCACGTTGCGGTTTTCTTCCCCTGCGCCATTGGCGTTGCCCAGGATGACTTCGTCGACGGAGTCCGGGTCTATACCTGCCCGCGCTACTGCTTCTTTGACCACAAGTGCAGCCAGATCGTCGGGGCGGACGGCGGACAGCGCACCCCCGTATCTGCCTACCGGGGTGCGTGCGCCGCCAACCAGAAAAGCTTCAACCATGGAACGCCCTCAGTCCTCAGTTTGTGCCCCGGAGCGTGCAGTTCCGGGTGTGGTGCTCAATACAACTCACGTGAAAGTCTCAAGCATCCGTGAATTACCGACCGCTCGTTCACTAAACCTTACACGCCCCTGTCCCGCTTGAATACTCGCCGAGTGGGTAGATAACGTCCCTTAGCCCTGGCTCAAAGGGACGTTATCTACCCACTCGGCGAAAGGTGCGCGGGGAGTCACCTAACACTGATGCCCAGGTGCGCTGCAAGCAACGGCGCCAAGAGTGAGAGCTGGTATTCGTCGATCACCAAGCCTTCGAGGCTACCCAAACCGTTGAGCTGACTGAATTCTGTGGTGCGCAGATCAACGTCCTTCAACTTCGCCCCAGAAACGTCTAGCGTGCCGATGCTGCAGTCACTAAAAGAAATCCGCTGGGCTTTGCACTGCGCCAGGTCCAACTCACCAATAATGCAGTTTTTGAACTGGACGTCCATCAGTGAGGAGCCGCGCAAATTCACATAGTCCAGCTTGCCGCCGTCAACCGTTACTGACCGCCAGCCGCCCTCATAAAGTTCAGCGGACCCCCAGCGCGGGTTAGAAATTTGCACGTCTTGCCACGTGGACCGTGCGGCCATCAGCACCGGTGCGAACGGCTCGGCCAGGACACTCTCCCGGAAGGTCGCGCCGCGCAGCTGGGCTTCATTGAGGTTCACCCCACTGAATTGGCACTCGATAAAATCCGAGCCGCCAAGGTCCCGCCCTTCAAATGTTGTGCGGTCAAAAAGCAACGCTTCGTGACGTTCTGCCCGGCCAACAAATGCCCCGTCCGAGGGCACTGGCTCGAGTTCCGGAAGGACGACGGCGGGCAGCTGCGGTGCGGCGATCTTGGCGCGGCGAGTTGTCATTCCTGAAGCCTACCGGCCCTTTTAGGGCGACTTGAAACCGCCCCCTACCGCGGTGTTAGGCTGAAAATGCTTGGTGAACCGGCCCGTGCGGACAAGAAATTGACTGCACAACCGGGCCGGTCAAAATCTATCGAAGAGAGTGGTTTATCCATGGGTATCGGAGACAAGATCAAGAACGAAGCAGAACACTTGGCTGGCAAGGCTAAGGAAGCTGCGGGAAACGTCACCAACAATGACGATCTCAAGGCAGAAGGCCTCAAAGACCAGGTTGCTGCCGATGCTAAGAAGGTCGGCGAGAGTGTCAAGGATGAGTTCAAGAAGGACTAATCTCTTCTAACTCAGCAAAGAACGACGGCGGGCCCCACCTTTTTGGTGGGGCCCGCCGTCGTTCTTTCTCACCTCAGGCGTGTGACCCGCCCGCTCCAGCTTGCCGAACGGGTAGATAACGTCCCTTAGACCTGCTCCAAAGCGACGTTATCTACCCACTCGGCGAAGGAGAGGCGCGAAGAGGCGGCGGCGGAAGACGGGCTAGCTGAAGAGCTCGTTCTTCGGTGCGGTGTTCTTGATCTTGGTCCACCCCAACCACAAGAGCAGCGCGAAGACCGGGATGGTTGCCAGCGTCCAAGCACCTAGGTAGAAGACTTCGCCGTCCTTGGATGTCATGGTGTCGAAGCCAATCAGTACGGTGATCGCCAAGAGGGCAAACAGCCCAACCCAGCTGGTCCACGGGGAGCCCGGCATGGGCAAGGAGGACACCAAACCCTTCTGCTTGCGCAAGGCAATCTGGCTAGCGAAGATGGCACCCCACGTGAAGATCACACCGATCGAGGCAGTGTTGAGCGCGAGGTCAAAGGCGTGTGAACCACCCAACCAAATGTTCAGCAAAATACCCACGAGGTAGAACGCTGCGATCGCCAAAATGGCCGCGTACGGTACGTGCCTCTTGGACATTTTGGTGAGCCACTTGGGGGCGTGACCATTGTTGGCCATGGTGCGGAATACGCGGCCAATCGAGTACAGGCCGGAGTTGCATGAGGAAAGCGCTGCGGTGATAACGATCATGTTCATCACGTCGCCCACCCAACCCAGGCCCATCTGGCCAAAGACAGTCACAAACGGTGACGTTCCAGCTTTGTACTGGTCGGAGGGCAAAAGCATGGCCAACAGCAGCACTGATCCAACGTAGAACACCACAATGCGCAAAACTACGGCGCGGATGGCGCGGGGTACTTCGCGATGGGGATCCTCCATTTCACCGGCGGTGATACCCACCAGTTCAATCCCGTTGTAGGCAAAGATCACGGCATTGAGGACAAGAACCATCACCAGCGCACCCTTGGGGAACATCCCGCCGTCGTCGGCAAAGAGGTTTGCTACTGAGGCGTGGCCGGGGCCAACCTGGGCGTTGGTGATCACCATAAAGGTACCCACGGCCAAGAAGATGAGGATGGCGCCGACCTTCAGGCAGGACGCCCAGAATTCGAACTCGCCAAAAGCTTTGACGCTAAACAGGTTCACTGCAACGAGCAGCAAAAGTGCGGCAATCGCGGACACCGCTACTGGCACGTTGGGGAAGAAGAATTGGAAGTACAGGCCAATCGCGATCAACTCGGCGATGCCTGTCATTCCCCAGTTGATGAAGTACATCCAACCGGAGAGGTACGCGCCTTTATTGCCGAACATCTCACCGGCGTAGCTGACAAATGAACCGGAGGTTTGGCGGTACATAATGAGCTCACCGAGTGCCCGCATCAGCAGGTAAGCAATAACGCCGGCAATGGCGTAGGAGAAAATCAGCGCGGGGCCGGTGGAGGCCAATCGGCCACCGGCACCCATAAAGAGGCCGACGCCGATAGCGCCGCCCATCGCGATCATGGTGACGTGACGGCGGCTGAGTGTCTTACTGTAACCCTCGGCGCTGAGGGTTGGATCGGTCACTGTTGCCGTGGTGTCTTGAAGGTCTGATGACGTACTTTGAGGCACAACTGTTCCTTGTGGGTAGGGGTCTTGCCGGTGCCGGATGATCCACGTTTTGGCATATTCACGCCGCATCAGCGGCAAACGGCAGGTTCCAGTCTAGAGGATTTGAGGTACCCGCCGTGACGTGCGCAACACATAACGTCTGGGATACGGCACAAGAATGGGTCACACTCAGAAGACATAACACCCAGCTCACTTCACTACTCTTGAACCATGGCAACTCTGCAATTACCTACCAAAACACGCCTCTACCGCTTCAGTAAGCTCGACGCTGCAGCCATCATCGTGTACTTGGGACTCTCGGTGGGTTTAAGCGTTGGTGCACCCTGGCTGGCCCAGATTGTCGAGAGCCTCAAACTGGATCCGTACACAGCTACATATGCGGTGAACTTAGTGTTTTACCTAGCAGTGGGTGCCGTAGCTTTGGTGGCAGCACGCCACGTTGTAGCTCGCGACGCGCGGATCTTGGCGCAGCGGCCCGGATTCACTGTGGCGATGGTTCCCTTAGCTGTTGTTGCCATGTTGATCCTGACTGCAGTTTTGGTCATTGCCGGTGGTGTTAACCCGGGAGTCTCGGTTAATCAGCAAGGCCTGGAGGATCTGACCCGGAACGTTCCCTTGTGGTTGATGGGTCCAGTGTTGGTGATCATTGGCCCCTTTGTGGAGGAGTACATGTTCCGCCACTTACTGATTGGCAAGCTGAGCCAAAAAATCAATGTCTGGATTTGCGCGGGCCTTTCCGTGGTGCTTTTCGCTGGCCTACATGTGGTGGGCAAAGAGGCCCTCTCGCTGACGACTCTTCTGCCCTATGTGGCCATGGGAATCACACTAGTGGGGGTCTATTTGTGGACCGGGAAGAACGTGATGTTCTCCTATTTGGTGCACGCTGCGAAGAACTTAATGGCCGTGGTGATCCTCTACTCGGTGCCGGTGGAGATGCTTCAGCGCTAAGCCCGGGACGTTAGTTACTAGACTGAAGAACGTGAATACGCAACTCCCTGCCAAGGTTTCTGACATTTTTGACCCCTCCCGTTGGCGTTTGGTCGCCGGTTTTGAGGACTTTCAGGACATCACGTACC
This sequence comes from Pseudarthrobacter sp. J1763, assembly GCF_050490295.1. Taxonomy (NCBI): domain Bacteria; kingdom Bacillati; phylum Actinomycetota; class Actinomycetes; order Micrococcales; family Micrococcaceae; genus Pseudarthrobacter; species Pseudarthrobacter sp. J1763. The sequence goes on from NZ_JBNPEN010000007.1 coordinate 168,465, forward strand.
ACCGGCAGGTAGAGCGCGACGACGACGGCACAGTCCTACGCGACCTCCCCACCGTGCGGATCGCCTTTGACCGCCCCGAGGTGCGTAACGCTTTCCGCCCGGGCACCGTTGATGAGCTGTACCGCGCCATGGATCACGCCCGAATGACCCCTGAGGTGGCAACCGTGCTCCTCACCGGCAACGGCCCCTCCCCCAAAGACGGTGGGCACTCCTTCTGTTCCGGTGGTGACCAGCGCATCCGTGGCCGTGACGGGTACAGGTACGCAGAGGGTGAAACAACAGAAACCATCGACCCCGCCCGCGCCGGCCGGCTGCACATTCTGGAGGTCCAGCGCTTGATGCGGACCATGCCCAAGGTGGTCATCGCCGTCGTCAACGGCTGGGCAGCCGGCGGTGGGCACTCGCTGCACGTGGTCAGTGACCTCACCATTGCCTCACGTGAACACGGCAAGTTCAAGCAGACTGACGCCACGGTGGGTAGTTTCGACGCCGGTTATGGCTCCGCGTTGCTGGCTCGCCAAATAGGCCAGAAGGCTGCCCGCGAGATTTTCTTCTTGGCCCGCGAATACTCGGCCGAGGACATGGTGCGGATGGGCGCGGTGAATCAGGCAGTCCCCCACGAGGAGCTGGAGAAGGTGGCCTTGGAGTACGCTGCTGACATCGCCCGCCAGTCCCCGCAGGCTATCCGGATGCTGAAGTTCGCGTTTAACCTGGCCGATGACGGGCTGGCCGGACAACAGGTGTTCGCCGGCGAAGCAACCCGCTTGGCGTACATGACTGACGAGGCGGTGGAGGGCAAGGAGGCGTTCTTGCAAAAGCGTGATCCAGACTGGTCCTCCTTCCCGTACTACTTCTAGGCGCACCATGACAATCGATCCCCAAAACCTTGATTCGGTACTGCGCGCCCTCGCTGACGCCATCCATTCTGAGGGCCCTGCCGTGCGCTTCGGTACTTCTCCGTCCGGTGCAGCTGACATCACCACCGTGGACGTTGACGAGTTTGAGGACGCCGCGGTAGTGGTGAGCACCTCGGGTTCCACCGGAACACCGAAGGAAACCGTGCTCAGTGTTGAGGCTTTGGCTGCCTCATCGATGGCCACTGCCATGGCACTTCAGGGTGAGGGGCAGTGGCTTCTGGCCCTGCCGCTCCAGTACGTGGCTGGGGTTCAAGTGCTGGTGCGTTCGCTCTTCGCTGGGACCCGCCCGTGGGCCATGGATCTTTCCGGCGGTTTTACTCCCGAAGCTTTTACGGCCGCTGCCCTAGAGCTGACCGATCGCACCCGCTTCACTTCCTTGGTGCCCACGCAATTGCAGCGCCTTCTCGAGGACCCGTCCCCGGAAACCTTGGCAGTGTTGCGCCGCTTCAACGCGATTTTACTCGGTGGCGCCCCAGCTGCTCCTGAGCTTTTGGCCGCAGCCAAGGACGCCGGGGTGAACGTGGTGACCACGTATGGTTCGGCAGAAACCTGTGGCGGTTGCGTGTACAACGGTGTGCCACTCGAAGCCGTTCAGGTCCGGATTGTTGAGGGGAAAGTCCAACTGGGCGGGGACGTTATTGCCTCTGGATACCTTGGCCAAGCCGAACTAAGCGAAGCCGCCTTCCTGAGCGAAGGAGATACCCGCTGGTACCTCACCAATGATTTGGGAGCCCTCGACGTCGAAGGGCGCCTGACGGTTCTTGGACGGGCCGACGACGTTATCATCTCGGGCGGCGAAAAAATTGCCGCTAGCGTTGTGGCAGCGCAGCTCGAGAAAGTTTCCGGGGTCAGTGCAGCTTTTGTTGCCGGCGTTCCATCGGCGCAATGGGGTCAGTCCGTGGCTGCCATTGTTGAGTCCAGCGATCCGGAACTGGACGCCGAAAAGGTTCGTGCCGCCGTCGGAACCGTACTGGGTCACAGCACCCCCAAAGTCATCCTTGTAGAGGCGCAACTCACGCGCCTAGCCAACGGAAAAGTAGACCGTTTAACCATGATTGAACTGTTAGCTGAAGTTAATCAGGGAAAATAGATAGCTGAACACTCTGAAGTGGGTGGCCTGTAACGCCATTCACGCGGAACCGTATGAACCAAGAGTCTGAACTAAGAGGTCATCGTGGCAACAGCCGCCCAATGGATTGCAGGAGCGCGCTTACGCACTCTTCCTGCTGCAGTAGCCCCCGTTATCATCGGCAGCGCCGCAGCCTTTGATTTGCACGCCTTCCATCCGCTCAACGCGGTGTTGGCTGCGTTCGTTGCGCTCTTGCTCCAAATCGGCGTGAACTACGCCAACGACTATTCAGACGGCATTCGCGGGACTGACAATGACCGGGTAGGGCCGCTGCGCCTCACCGGTTCAGGGGCTGCCCGTCCACAGCAGGTCAAAATGGCTGCGTTTGGCTGCTTTGCGCTGGCCATGCTGTGCGGATTGGGCCTTGTTCTCTTGACCCAAACTTGGTGGTTCTTGCTGGTAGGTGCAGGCTGTGTGCTGGCCGCCTGGGGTTACACGGGTGGCAAAAACCCGTATGGCTACATGGGTTTGGGCGATCTGTTTGTGTTTGTGTTTTTTGGTCTAGTGGCCACCCTCGGCACCACCTACACCCAGGCTGGACGGATCAGCACGGTGGCGATTATTGGTGCCATTGGAACTGGGCTGATCGCTTGTGCGCTGCTCATGGCCAACAACGTCCGGGACATTCCCACGGATAAAGAAGTGGGCAAAAAGACCCTTGCTGTGCGGCTGGGAGATAAGCATGCCCGCGAAAGCTACGTGCTGATGATCGCCGTAGCCTTGCTGCTGGTCATTGTTGTTGCACCCACACACCCGTGGCTCCTGGTGGTGCTGGTGCTCACGCCGGCTTGCCTGATGCCGTGCTGGGTGATGCTCACCGGGCGGCAACGCAAAAACCTGATCCCGGTGCTCAAACAGACTGGCCTGATCAACCTTGGTTACAGTGTGCTGTTCGCCGTAGGTCTGATTCTGCAGCACACGCTCACCGGAACGTAAGAACCAGCAAGGTAAGCGCCAAGAAGGTCCGAGTGCAGCCCTAGATTAGAACGCAGTGCGGGTTAGAGCGAAGTGCGCGGCGTGTATCCGTCAGCGTTCTTTGCACCCGGGTTCTGTGTAGCCTTGGATTCGGCAGTCTTGGATTCGGCAGCATTGAGCTGAGCATCAACGAGGGCATCTTCGGCGGCGGCATCGTCAATCTCCGTGGCGGTACGCACTGGCTCAGCTTTACCGGAGAGCCGGTGACGGATCTGTGCGGAGGCCTCGTTACGCTGGCGTTGGAAAAACAAGTAGCTCACAGCGAAGGAAATCACCGCACCGTAAAGTGCGGCTAGCAGTGCGCCGGTGCCCAGCAACAGGAACACAATAAAGAGCGGAACAAAGAGCGCCGCGCGGATCAGGAAGTATTTCAGATTTGCCACTGTCTAAGTATAGCCCGCGCCGCTGGTGGCAAGCTGTACGCACCAGGGTGCCCCCATGCAAAGGGTATGGGAGCACCCCGTAGAGACTAGACTCAAAGGATGCCTCGCGTGATCGGAACTATCCTTGCCATTGCGATTTTTGTGTATGCACTCATCGATTGCATCCGCACTGATCGGCGTGCTGTACGCGGCATTTCCAAGACGGCATGGATTGTGGTGATGGTACTTTTGCCGCTGCTAGGCGCCATCTTATGGTTCATTTTTGGCCGCCCCTACCCGGGCCCGCAGCAGCGCCGAGTCACACACACCACCGCCCCGGATGACGACCCCGAGTTCTTGCAGAACCTGGAACGCCAGCGCAGGAACAAGGCGGAAGCGGACCGCTTGGCCAAGCTGCGCCAAGAACTCGAAGAGCGCGAACGCCGCCTTAAAGACACAAAGGCCACTGACACCAACGACGACGCCGCCGAAGGCTCGTGACCAGCTGCACTCCAGGCGCACGGATCATTCCGGGATTCAAGAAGTGGAGCCCTGCTACTGGTTCGTTCCGGCTGCCGGAGGTTCTTGGCTTCAGGGCCTCCGGTGCGGATGCCGAAGCGGTAGCTGAGGCGTTCGCCGCTGACCTCGCCGAATTGCTGGTCACCACGGTTTGCTCGGCAACACAGGCACCTGCGCTCGAGTTTGTGATCGATCCAGAGGATCAGCGCTTTGCGCACATTCCCGAGCACGTGCGGCCCGAGGCGTACCGGCTGGTTGTTGGTGAGGCAATCGCACTCACTGCCCCAACCGCCCGTGGACTCTACTGGGGGACACGAAGCCTGCTTCAGCTCCTCGCAGCCAACCCGGCACTGACCCATGGGGAAGCGCTCGATTGGCCGGATTATCCTGTTCGTGGGTTTGTGATCGACGTTGGAAGGCGCTTCTCCCGGCCAGCCTTCATCCGCGATCTCATCCGTCACATGAGTTGGCACAAGTTGAACACTCTGGTGATTCACCTCAATGACAACGAAATCACTAAGGACACCGGCCGCCCGTGGAATGAAGCCCAGCATGGGTTCCGATTACGTTCCGACTCGGATGACTTTGCCCACCTCGCCAGCACAGACGGCTCCTACGTCCGCGCCGATTGGGAGTCCTTTGAGGATCTTGCCGCCAGCCAGGGCGTCAACATCATTCCGGAAATTGACGCTCCCGCCCATGCCCGGGCGTTCATTGTTCACCACCCGGAGTTGGGCCGGAACGGCGGGGACTCGGACATGCTGGATCTCACCGACTCCACGGCCATCAACTTCATGAAGGGCATTTTCAACGAGTTCTTGCCCTGGTTCCGCGGCCCGCTGGTTCACTTCGGCGCTGACGAATACGACCGCGAACATCCACAGGACTACCGCCGCTATTTCAATGAGATCGCCGCGCACCTTCGCGCCTGTGGGAAAACCCCAGTAGCGTGGGGCAGCCTCTCGGTGATGTCCAAGGGCGCGGGTGTGTCCAAGAGCGCGGGTGTGTCCAAGAGCGCGGGCCCGGAACCACCGGCTGGCTATGACCGTGACGTCATCATGTGTTCGTGGAACAACGAATGGTACGGCCCCCTCGAAGCCACGAGCGACGGCTACCGGATCATTAACACCAACGATGACTTGCTTTACACGGTCCCCTACGCCGACTACTACTGCGGCACGGGACTCCCACTAGAAAGGCTGTGGAACGAGTGGGAGCCTCACATCTTCGGCGCAGGGCAAGAACTCAGCAAGGGCCACCCTCAACTACTCGGTGCCATGTCTGCGCTCTGGAATGATCTGGTACTAGAGGACTACACAGAACAGGACATGTACACCATGGTCGCGCCAACATTTGGGCTCTTGGGGCAAAAGATGTGGGGAGGAACCCCGCCGGGCGTCACGTTCAGCGAGTTCCTTGAAGCGCAAAAGGCCTTGCCGCAGTGGCCCGGGAAAGAATTCGTGCGGGGCGGAAAATGAGCCACGCCGAACACCCCGAAAGCTGCTGCTCACCGACGCGCGGAACACAGCACGACGACGGCCCGCAGCCAGCCGCCGCTGGCTCCAGTGCTGCTGGCTCGAGTGCTGCTGGCTCCAGTGCTGCCAGTTCCAGCACCGCCGGGCCCACCGCCGTCGGGCTCACTATCGGTCGCCCACCGTCTGGCTTGCACAGTACAAAACTTGGTGCCTTGCATCACGATGCCCTGATCCCTGCCGGCAGCTTCCAGATGGGGGATGCCTTTGGCGAGGGCTACCCCAACGACGGTGAGACACCAGTTCACGAGGTCAGGCTAGACGCTTTCCGGATGGACACCACGGCGGTGACCAACCGCATGTTCGCAGCATTCATTCAAGCCACCGGTTTCACCACGGAAGCCGAACAGTACGGCTCCTCCGCGGTGTTCCATCTGCTCTCTACCGCCCCCAGACCGGATGTCCTAGGCACGGCCGCAGGTGCACCGTGGTGGCTGAATGTGTGCGGCGCAGACTGGGCGCACCCCACTGGCCCCACCTCTGATTACCGCGATTTCCTTGACCATCCCGTGGTCCATGTCTCCTACAACGATGCCTTGGCGTACTGTGCGTGGGCCGGGCGCAGGCTCGCCACGGAGGCCGAATGGGAATACGCGGCGCGCGGCGGCTTGGAAGGTATGCGCTACGCGTGGGGCAATGAGCTTCACCCAGAGGGCGAACACCGCTGCAACGTTTGGCAAGGCACGTTCCCCACGCACAACACTCGGGAGGACGGGCACCTCGGCACCGCACCGGTGGGATCATTCCAGCCGAACGGTTTTGGCCTCTATGACATGGCCGGAAACGTATGGGAATGGTGCGCTGATTGGTTCCTGCCCAAGTATTACCGCAACTCCCCCACCGAGAATCCGCAGGGCCCCACGATCGGTGCCGGACGCGTGATGCGCGGCGGGTCCTACCTTTGCCACGATTCCTACTGCAACCGGTACCGAGTAGCGGCCAGAACCTCAAACACCCCGGAATCCTCGGCTGGAAACAATGGTTTCCGAACCGTGGCCGGGGTGTAGAGACGAAGGGGTGTAGAGACGAAGCGGTCTAGAGGCTAAGCAAGTTGCGGAGTTTTTATAGCCCTGAGTAGGAGTGCAAGCCGTTGAAGAACTGGTTGACGATGGTGAAGTTGAAGACCACACACAAGTAGCCAACAATGGACAGCCATGCCGCGCGGGTGCCTGTCCAACCACGGGTGGCACGTGCATGCAGGTAGCCTGCGTAGACCACCCAAATCACGAAGGTCCATACTTCTTTGGTGTCCCAACCCCAAAAGCGACCCCAGGCTTTTTCAGCCCAAATGGCACCGAACATCAGCGTGAAGGTCCATCCCACAAAACCGATGGTGTTGATCCGGTAGCTGAGGTTTTCCAAGGACAAAGCGTTCGGCACCATACGCATAAAGGGCAGCTTGTCAGCGCCACCAGCGGCGATGGTTGATTCGCGACGGGACTGGATGAGCTGGAAAACGCTCATGGCAAAGGTCAGTGTGAACAAGGCCGAGGACATCACGGCAATAGAGACGTGAATAACCAACCAGTAGCTCTGAAGTGCGGGTACCAAGTGACCAACGGGGGTCCAGTACGCCACAGCAGCGGCAACCAGCATGATGGTTCCCAGACCGACAACAAAGGTTCCCAAGAAACGCAGATCGCGGCGAGTCAGCACCAACAAAAAGACTGCGATTGCTACAAAAGCGCCCGTGGTAAGGAACTCGTACATGTTTCCCCAAGGCACGCGTCCTGCAGCTAAACCACGCGTGACCACGCCGGCACCGTGAATGAGCACACCCAAAATCGTGACGGCAACGGCGGCACGTGCAGCAGCACGCCTGCCGCTACGGTACTTCATGTCGCCATTGGCGGTGACGGCGCTCGCAACGGAGGACGACGACGAAGCGCCACGTCCCGTCGTCGTACCGGCAGAAGCTGGCGTAGCGGCCGCTGCACCTGCACCCACCAAAGCAAGGTCGCGCTCTTGCGGCGCTGCAGCTGGCTGCGCTTCAGCCGCGCGCAGAGATTTGCTGCTCGAGGCGAGGTCCCACGCGAAAGCGATAAACGCCACCGTGTAGGTCGCTGCCGCGAGGAGCATAAAAAGTTCGCTGTATTGACCAAGGGTTTGGTTGAGCGCGGGCATTAGCTGTCCTTCTTTTCTTCAGGTGTTGTAGCTGGGGAGACTACGTCCAAGCGGACATTATCCTCCTCTTTGGTGGGAGCAGGCTGGGAAGAATCCAGAGCCCATTCCTGTACCAGCATTTGACGTACCGCCGAGGCTTCTTTCGCCAGGTTGTGGTCCTCGCCGCGGGCCAAAAGGCCGTACTCCACCATGGTGCGTCCGTCAGCAGCAGTTCCGGTGCGAACCCATGCGCGACGGCGCCCCACGTAGAGCGAGGTGACAAGCCCGGCGATGGCGATCAGCGCAAAAATGAGCGCCGGGACCTGGCCCGGGTTGTTGTGAATATCCAAGGCGATGTACCGCTTGAGGCCATCAAAACTGATGCTGCCCTTGCCCTCGGGAAGTTTGTAGGTCTTCCCCGGATCCAGCACAATACCGCCGGCGGGAAGATCGCGACCGTTAAGTTGCTTGAGGTTCTTGACGTCCAAGTTGTAGACGTTTTGCGGGGAACCAGAGTCAAGCCCCAAGTCCCCGTAGTAAGAGTTCAGGCTCAATTGCGGTTTGAGCGGATCAGGATCAGCGCTAAAGGAAACACCATCAGCGCTTTTGTCCACTGTTGGCAAGAAGAACCCAACAAATCCCAGTTGAGACGGGGAAGCGTCCGGGACCTTGATGACCACAGTTGAGGTGAACACACTGTCCGTGGGGATGGTCTGTACGGGACCTTGGAAAGCGATTTTTCCGGTACCGTCCCGCACGGTGATGACCGGGGCGTAGCCATTACCCACCAGGTAAACGTTGGTTCCACCCAGGGATACCGGATCGTTGACCTTCAAGATCTGCTCTTTTGGCTCCGCAGTGGGGCTGTCCTTGGTGGTGAGAGTGGCCTTGAAGTCCAGCGGCTGACCAAATTGTTTGACTGATTCGCGGTCAAAACGGACCTCAAACTTGTCCAGAGTCACTGAGTAAGGCGAAAGCTGTGAGGATTGGAAGTTGGTGCCGGGGCTGAACTGGTCGTACCCAACTAGGGTGTTAACGAAGGTGTCACCCTCCACCAAGGTCCGCTGACCGCTGTAGCCAAAAAGCCCACCGATGGCCACGGAGACCAAAACACCAATCAGCGAAGTGTGAAAAACCAGGTTTCCCACTTCGCGAATCATGCCGCGTTCAGCACCAATGGAGGGGCGTTCACCATCGGCATCGCGGATGTCAACGCGGTAGCCGCGCTTTTTGAGCAGCCGCCCCGCATCAGCAATAGCGTCCGACGCAGATACACCCTGTGCTGCGGGGATCACCATAGTGCCGTATTCAGGCAGCCGTGAAAGACGTTTTGGGGTACGCGGCGGTTGGGAGCGCATGGCCTTGTAGTGGGCTTTGGCGCGTGGAACAACGCAGCCAATCAAGGAGACAAACAGCAGAATGTAGATGGCGGAGAACCACGCCGAGGAGTACACATCAAAGAGCTGCAATTTATCCAGCAGCGGCCCGTAGTCCTTGTGAGTTTTCAGGTACTGGGTGACCACTGAAGGATTGGCCGGGCGCTGGGGAAACAAGGAACCCGGAACTGCGGCAACAGCGAGTAGCAGCAACAAAAACAAAGCGGTACGCATGCTGGTCAGCTGTGTCCACGCCCAGCGGAGCATGCCCAAAGCGCCCAGTGCCGGTTGGGCTGCGGTGCGGCGCGCATCTGCAACGGTTTTGACCGGCGTTGTTGCTTCCGGCTGGGGGTCCTTTTTACTGTTCTTCACTGGCTCGCTCATCAGATGGGTAACTTCACTTCGTTTTGGAACCAAGACTGTAATTCTGCGGTCCAGTGTCCCCACACACCGGTGACCATCAACATGCCGAGCAAAATCAGCACCACACCGCCAATTCGTTGGATGGCCAAGCGATGGCGCCGGAAGAAGTTCATTACTCCCATGCCACGGCGAACCATCAGTGCGATCACCAAAAAGGGAATGCCCAGGCCAAGGCTATAGACAAAAGCTAGGAATGCGCCCTTAGCCGCGGAAGATCCCCCGGAGAGGCTCAAGAGCTGGACGGCGGAATAGGTTGGCCCAATACAGGGAGCCCAGCCCAGTCCGAAGGTCATCCCAAGAATGGGGGCACCCCAGAGGCCTGCCGGGGGTTTGCGGTGAATCTTGGCGTCCTGTTGGAACCAGCTGAAGCCGCCCATAAAAATGACACCCATCAGCACCACCACTAGGCCCAGTATTTGGGTGACCCAATCAAATTTTCCGCCGGAAATCAGCACACCTAGCTGACCAAAGGCTCCACCTAGGAGGACAAAAATCACAGAGAAGCCCAGCACAAACAAACCAATACCGGCGAACATCCGGCCGCGTTTGCGCTGTTCCAGGTCCACTCCGCTGAGGCCCGTAACGTAGCCCAAATATCCGGGCACCAACGGCAAAACACACGGGGATAGGAAGGAAACCAACCCGGCCAGCAGTGCCACCGGGATAGCCAGAAGGAGTGAGCCGTTAAGGATCGTTTCGGCAAAGGGGTTGTTAGTCACTGAGGAACTTACTCGGCCACTGCACTGGAGATCAGCGAACGCAAGGTGCCTTCTTCAAGCCGGCCCAAAATGCGTGCTGCAACTTTGCCTTGTTTGTCGAAAACCAGCGTGGTGGGTACAGCCTTGGGCGGAACTTCCTTGGCCAGAGCCAGCAGCATACCGCTGTCCATTTTGACGCTAAAAGTTGGGTAGTCCAGCTTAAACGTCTTCTCAAATGCCTCGGCAGTGGCGCGTTCATCGCTGAGGTTTACGCCGTAGAACTCAACACCCTTGGGCTTGAATTCTTGGTGCAGCGTCCGCAATGACGGTGCTTCAACCCGGCATGGTGCGCAAGCTGCGTACCAGAAGTTCATCACCACAACTTTGCCCAAGAGATCCTTTGACGGGACCTTGGTGCCGTCAAAAAGGACTCCGGTGAAGTCAACGGCTGCTTTGCGGTCGTTTTTGTTGTACTCGGAGACTGAACCATCCCCTGCAATGTAGTTTTTATTGTCACCGGCGCGTGCTTGCTGCGCGAGAGAGTCGTCAGAGCTGCAGGCGGAGAGCGCCACGGCGCCCACCATCCCGGTTGCGGCCACGCCTGCCATTGAAAACAGTTTGCGGCGGCTGAGGCTTCGTGCTGATTGAGCGATATTCTGGTCCATCCCTAGGCTCCCGGGGTACTTGAGGCGCCAGGCAAAAGTGCGGCTGCCGGCTCGGAATAGCGGACGTCAACAATCTGATCGTCCTCAAAAACTAATGACGTCAGCGAAGTCAGTGTGCATTCGCGATTGCGCGGATCGTGCCACAAACGTTTTCCCTCGGCGCTGAGGCGAGTGGCCCAGATCGGTAATTGATGGCTGACCAGAATCGCTTCGGCACCTTCGCCACCCAACTCCAATGCCCGACGTCGTGCATCACCTACCGCTGCCAGCACGCGGTCCGCTTGCGCTTGGTACGGTTCGCCCCAAGACGGCCGCAACGGGTTGCGGAACTTTGCCCAGTGCCGCGGATGCATCAGTTCCTTTTTGGAGACTTTAAGTCCTTCGAAGGAGTTCTCCGCTTCGATGATGCGCGGTTCAGTGTTGATGGGAAGGTTGAGCGCTTCCGCGGTGGGCTGCGCGGTTTCTTGGGCCCGGGTCAGCGGTGAAGCGCCAAGGTAAACAATGTTGGCCCCGGCCTCGCGTTGCGCCAAAAAGTGGCTCGCAAGCGTCTGCGCCATCTCTTGACCCAGTGCGGAGAGGTGGAATTCAGGAAGGCGACCGTACAGCACACCGGTGGGGTTAAAAACCTCGCCATGGCGCAGCAGATGGACTATTGCTTGGGGCATGTGTACCAGTTTCTCAAAGGTGGAGGGTATCCGACGAATCGGGCAGCAAAATTTCTACGAACAGTAGAAGTTGAGAAATTTTAAAAAAGTTTCGTAACTCGGGAATGAAACATGCAAATGCATGTTTATACTGGGTACAGCAGTTAGTTGAGGCTTCAATCAAACTCGGATCTTCCTCTGGTACATTTCAGAACGGCAGCCCTCCGGGTTGAAGCAGCAAGCTAATGATCAGACTTCCCTTTCAACACACAGGAGAAATACCATGACCATCCCCGCAAACATCACCGCCGGCACCTGGACTCTTGACGGATCCCACAGCGAAGTTGGCTTTGTTGTCCGCCACGCAGGCATTTCCAAGGTTCGCGGCAAGTTCAACGAAGTAGAAGCAACCGCCACGGTTGGTTCCACCGTTGCAGACACCACCGTCAATGCAGTCATCAAGTCAGCTAGCTTCGATTCGGGCGACGCTAACCGCGACGGCCACGTTAAGAGCGCTGACTTCTTCGACGTCGAGGTGTTCCCGGAATTGACCTTCGTTTCCACCGAAATCTCCGGTGACGGCGAAGACTACAAGCTCACCGGCGACCTCACCATCAAGGGCATCACCCAGCCGGTAACCTTCGACGTTGAGTTCGCAGGAACCGCTGTTGACCCGTTCGGCAACACCCGCGCTGGCTTCTCCGGCAAGACCGTTATCTCCCGTAAAGACTTCGGCCTGACCTGGAACGCAGCTCTCGAGACCGGTGGCGTTTTGGTCAGCGACAAGGTGACCATCACCCTCGAGCTCTCCTTCATCGCTCCAGCAGCTGAAGCAGCCGCTGCAGAGTAATAACTCTGCGTCATAACGCAGTACGCGGTAGTTACTGCCGCTGAATTACTCCCGCTCAAAAGTGGGGCGCGTCTTGGTCTAAGGGCCGGGATGCGCCCCACTTTTTTGTTAATTGCTCCCTGTTTTGTTTCCTGTTTACTCTCTAGCTGGTGGCGCAGTCGAGGGTTACATGGCTCCCACAAAGGACCCCGACGTCACACTAGGCAACATTGAGGGCTGAACTACCCATAGATTTCGGCACAAATTTCCTTGCCATAAGCCTCACTCACGGTACGGTGGAATGAATGCCGGCCACCGGGGCCTCCGGTTGCGGGCGGCACGTCACTGACGCCTACACCTAAGGAAGCGCAATGAGTAACCCTCCCGTCCCTCCGGTCAACCCGGAACAGCCATCGTCCGGTGAAGAACAGCCGAGGTTTGGCGAACGCACCCCTCAGCAGGGCCAGCCGCAGCAGCCCCAGTATGGCGCACCCCAGCAGGGCCAGCCTCAGTATGGCCAGCAGAGTCAGCCGGGCCAGCCGCAATACGGTGCACCTCAACAGCCCCAGTTTGGGCAGCAGAGCCAGCAGCCGCAGCACGGCGCACCCTCAGCGCCGCAATACGGCGCACCGCAACAGAGCCAGCATGGCGCTCCACAGTACGGAACGCCGTCGGCTCCTCAGTACGGTGCCGGGCAGCAGAACCAGTACGGTGCCCCACAGCAGTATGGCCAGCCGGGTCAGCAGGCCGCTTGGCCTAGCGCAGCAACGTCCGGAGCCGCAACTGGCACCAAGGGCCCCGTGCCGCAGAAAGTGAATCTGGCATTCTGGCTGATCATCGCTGCTGGAGTGCTCTCACTGATTGGCGCGATCGTTGCCGGGGCAAGTGCCAATACCGCTGCTGGCCGGGAAGCATTGGCCAATCAAATGGGTGCACAGGGTGACCCGGAAACCATCAACAGCGTGCTGAGCGCTGTGGCTCCCATGTTGATCGTTTTTGGGATCATTGGTCTGGGCCTGTACGTTCTGGTGGCCTTTTTTGTCCGCAAGGGCGCTAACTGGGCGCGTATCTTGGGCACCGTATTCGCAGTGCTTTCCTTGAGCTACCTCGGCAGTGGCTTGATCTACATACTGTCCATGGTCTTGGGTATCGCTGCGATTGTACTTATCTGGTTGAAGGACTCAGCACCGTGGTTCCGTAAGCAGCAGCCGTACACCACCAACTTCTCCAACCCCTACGGCCAGTAGTTCAACAAGCCAGTAACTCAACAACTCAACAAGCCAGAGCAACGCATTACGCACCAAGGGCGCAGCCCCTGCGGCGAGTTAATTACTCGTCCGGGGTCTGCGTCCTTTGTGCGTGGTAAGCCAAAATCTGTAGCTCGGTGGCCATGTCCACCTTGCGCAGGTTGACGTCCTCAGGGACTTGGAGCATCACGGGAGCAAAGCTCAAAATGCTCCGAATCCCGGCATCGATCACGCGATTGCAGACCTCCTGCGCCACGGCAGCAGGCAATGCGAGGACCGCCATGTTGGCACCGGTTTTACGAATCACTGCGTCCAGATCAGCAACATCACTCACACGTAGCCAACCCACCTCGTTACCCACCAGCATCTGGTCAGCATCAAAAATTGCCACTACATCAAAGCCCCGCGATTCAAAACCGCCATACCTAGCCAGCGCACGGCCCAGGTTACCTGCACCAACGATGGCGACCTTCCAGTCCAAAGTGAGCCCCAAAGCCAAAGCGATCTGCCGGTTCAGGTACTGAACCTCATAGCCCACACCGCGCGTTCCGTAGGATCCAATATAGGAAAGGTCCTTGCGGAGTGTGGTGGAGCTGACCCCGGAGGCTTCGGCGAGCGCCTCGGAGGAAACGCGCTCAACACCCTCGCCGGTGAGGCTATTGAGGGCCCGTAAATACAAGGTGAGCCTCGCAACGGCTGCAGCCGGAATGTGGCGGGCGGAAGATTCGGCCTTGCCCGGCTCGGGTACTGATTCCAGCGAGGTCACGCGTTGCTCCATCGGTTAGACATGTCAAAAACACTCTAGTCGGCTTGAGTCATCGCCTTGTCCAGCGTTTTACGCAGGCGCACCGGGTCGATCTTCCAAAAGTCGCGCTGCACCCCGTCTACCAAGACCACCGGCACTTCCTCGGCGAATCGCGCCCGCAGTGTGTCGTCGTCGTCAATTAACTGTTCAGCCCACGCGATTCCCGCGTCTGCAGCAACGCTGGCAACGGTTTCCCGTGCCGCATCGCACAAGTGACACTGACTTTTGGTGACCAGCACCAGCTCCGGAATGTGCATGGTTCAACGTTACTCACATCTTGGAACGTGCACGCACCAGCCCGCGACAGTCCATCGAGTACCGGCAGTTCCGGGCGGGTTGCGCCTACACGATCAGCCCGGCGAATGACTAGACTCGTAATATGCCTCAGCAGAATACCGAGAGCACGGAGGGCACGAACCTCACTGCTGCTCACCTCAGCGAGGCCGCATTTTTTGATGTTGATAACACCCTCATGAAGGGCGCCAGCCTCTTTCATGTGGCCCGAAAAATGTACGAACGCAAAGCGTTCACCTTGCGCCAGGCCGCGGGTTTTGCGTGGAAGCAGTTCAAATTTGTGACGCGCGGGGAAAATCTTCAAGACGTTGAAGCTGTTCGAGATTCCGCACTGGTTTTGGCTGCAGGAATTCTGGTCACGGACATCGAGGCGCTTGGCAACGAGGTCTACGACGAGATGATCGCCTCTCGCATCTGGCCAGGCGCCAAAGCCCTCGCGGAACAGCACTTACGCGTAGGACGCAGGGTGTGGTTGGTCACGGCCACCCCCGTAGAAGTGGCCACGGTCATTTCTGACCGGCTTGGCCTCACCGGTGCCTTAGGAACCGTGGGTGAAGTTTCCGAGGGCGCTTACACTGGCCGGCTTGTAGGGGACATTTTGCACGGTCCAGCCAAAGCATTGGCTGCCCGTGACTTGGCAGAACGCGAAGGCTTAGACCTCAAAAAGTGCTGGGCCTACAGCGATTCCCACAATGACATTCCGCTGTTGTCCTTGGTGGGGCACCCGGTAGCGATCAACCCTGACGCCAAACTGCGCCGCCACGCAAAGGACAACAACTGGCCGGTTTATGACTTCCGCTCGGGCCGCCGTGCAGCCACCGTGGGACTCAAAGCCGCAACCGTGGGCGGGGCGATTTACGGTTTGTGGCGAGGCTTCGCCAAGTTCCGGGCCAAGTAGGCACACTAAATAAAAAGCCCGCCACATCAGTGGCGGGCTTTTTCACGCTATGGGAAGTATTTCTACTTCTTATTGCGACGCTGGTGGCGGGTCTTACGAAGCAACTTGCGGTGCTTCTTCTTGGCCATACGCTTGCGACGCTTCTTGATTACTGAACCCACGAAAGTTCCTCACACACTAGATGCCAGTAGCTTTCCGTTGTGTCTCGAACGGTAAAACCGCAACGATGCACAGGGCAGAAACAACTGACAGATTCTTACGATGACGTAAAACGTTCCTTAACAGGGTACCGCCTTCTGGGGGACTCCGTTGACCGGATGCCCCTCCGTGCGCAGTTTCCCGCTTAGGCGGTGGCTGATTGGCCGTCCACTACTGCCGTCTTTAAATACTGTTCGACGGCGGCTTCCGGAACCCGGTATGAGCGCCCAAAGCGCACAGCGGGCATTTCGCCGGAGTGGACCAAGCGATACACGGTCATTTTGGACACACGCATAACCTCCGCCACCTCGGCGACAGTGAGAAAATGCGCGTTAGAGAAGTTGGCCTCTTGGGACATTACCTTCCGAATCCTTTGCTCATAGCGGAGTGCGACCGACAAATGAATAACCCCCCATGGCGGTGTGCCGCTACCGAGCCATCAAACAACCATGTGCTAGATACTCTAGATGCTTATGGGGCCAATGTGAAAGTCCTAGTTACTCGCGGTGGATAAACGACGCTGCCGTGCTGAGGCTGCCAATTGTGCGAAGACGTCGGTGGTCACTTCCCAATCCATGCAGGCATCTGTCACGCTCTGCCCGTACACAAGATCGTCTGCCCCGGCAGCGTGGGCTGCTACGTCTAGATTCTGCGCTCCGCCTACCAAGAAACTCTCCAACATCACGCCAGCAATCGCATCCGCTGAACTGTTGAGGCCCACCTCTTCAAGCTGGGCGCCCAGCTCAAAGGCCACCTCAGCCTGGCGGTGGTGGCTCTTGCCGCTATTGGCGTGGCTCGCGTCCACAACCAAGCGCGGGTTTTGCTTTTTACCGGCCAGTTTCTGGCTGGCATTCAGGACCTGCTCGGCGGAGTAGTTGGGCCCACCACGTCCACCACGCAAAATCACGTGAGTGTCAGGGTTACCGGCAGTTGCCACCAGCGAGGCCCGGCCTTCACCGTCAATACCCAAGAACTGCTGTGCGGCCCCTGCGGCGGCACAAGCGTCGATCGCCACCTGCAGGTCGCCGTCGGTCCCGTTTTTGAATCCGACTGGCATTGACAGTCCGGAGGCGAGCTGGCGGTGAATCTGACTCTCGGTGGTGCGGGCACCAATAGCACCCCACGAGACCAGATCAGCCATGTACTGCGGGCTGATCGGCTCAAGGAATTCGGTGGCGGTGGGGATACCGAGGGCTGTAACTTCCTGCAAGAATTTCCGGGCCGCGCGCAAGCCATCGGCAATGTTGTGGCTACCATCTAGGTGCGGATCATTGATCAGGCCCTTCCAACCCACCGTGGTTCGCGGCTTCTCGAAGTATGTGCGCATCACAATGAGCAACTCGTCTTTGTGCTTTTCAGCTTGGCTGACCAAACGGCGAGCGTATTCGAGGCCGGCCTGGGGATCGTGAATGGAGCACGGACCCACAATGACCAAAAGCCGGTGGTCAACCCCGTCCATAATGGCGCGGATTTCTTCACGGCCGCGTTCGACAACGGAAATCGCCGCCGCATCCAGCGGCAGTTCGGTGATCATCTCGGCAGGTGTGGGCAGCGGGGTGAATTGACCCACGCGCAGATCATTGGTGCCGTGTTTGGTTGCGGGCGTTTCAGCTGCCGGTTTGTCAGTGGCTGAGGCGGTGTTCATGATGGCTCCGATTCAAGGGGGAAGCGGGCCCCTTTTCAGAACCCGCCGGATACGGCGAAGGGCAGAGAATCATCTCTGCCCTGTTGGCTCTGAAGGAAAGTTGAATGCGTGTCAGTTAGACGCGGGCCCCTCCAGAGCCAACGAAAAATACGCATACCAACGGTTTGTCATGCCAAGACCATAACCATGAACATCGCCGCGTGCAAAATCACGATCAACAGATGGGCGTGATCTTGCACCCAGTGTGGTGTGGCAGCACGGTGCCGCTTAAAGGGTTTGCAAGAAGTCGAGCTGCTTGACCCAGTGGTGTTCTTGGCCGCCCTCGTGATTGTTGAAGCGGTACACCTCGATCGCTTTGCGCACATCACCGGACTTCTCGCCGTACGCGTTGTAACTCGCGAACACGGTGGATGGTGGGCACACATCGTCAGCCAGTGCCACCGAATACAGCACCGGAGTCTGGGCCCGGGCCGCAAAGTGAACACCGTCAAAGTAGTTGAGCACTTTCAAAATGCCTTCATACTTCTCGCGGTGGCGCGAGAGGAAAGCAAAAATGTCCGGGTACGGGCCTTTCGCTGCGGTATCTATCGCTCGCGGGAAGTCCTGCAAAAAGGGGACGTCAGGCAATACGCCAATAACGCCGTCGAGCCTTCCGGCCACTAGGCCTGCTACCGCGAGGCTGATGCCACCACCCTGACTAATGCCGTTGAGCACAATCCGGTGAGGGTCCACAGCGGGGTGCCTTTGGACGGCTTGAACGGCGCGGAACCCATCCACAAAAAGACGCCGGTAGTAGTAGTCCTCGCGGCTGTTGATCCCGCGAGTCATCAGGCCGGCGTAGGCCACACCGCCAGCCGAAGGGTGCGGATCAGGCGTCTCACCAAAACTGCCACCAAAACCTTGGCCGCGAGTGTCCATAACAAAGTGCGCGTAACCGGCCTGGGCCCAACGGTTGCCTTGGTTAGGCAAACTCCGGCCACCCGAATAGCCCAGATACTCCACCACGGCAGGAAGCTTTTTGCCCGGTTCTCGGTGAGCCGGCAAGTGCAGCCAGCCCTTAATTGGTGCACCGCCAAAGCCTGCAAATGTGACGTCAAATGTCTCGATCACAGCCAGACGATTGTTCACAGGTTCAAAGGTAGCGGCGAGGTCAAAGCTCTGCGCCTCCGCCAACGTTTGATCCCAGAACTCGTCAAAGTCCACCGGTTCAACAACGGAGGAACGGTACTTTTCCAGCTGCTCAAGAGGCAGATCAAAGAGGGGCACAGCGCATTCCAATCGGGGTACATGCAGCAAGCGGAATAAAATCACTCACAGTTTATGCGTTGCCGCCAAACCTGCTTCGCGGTAGTAACCCTGGATGTGTTCAGTCACTAAGCGCGCTGCTTGCTTGGGGTTCCCCGCGGCGACTGCGTTCAGGATCCCATGGTGTTCCGCCCGCAGTCGGACGGTGGTGGAATCCCAATCTGGCAGATTAGCCGTCAGAGTGTGCGCGTAGCTCTCGATCGATTCACGTAAAGAGGCCATCATGGCCGTTACTACCGCGTTTCCGGCGGCGGCGGCCAGCAGAAGATGGAACTGGACATCTTGGGCCAAGAACTCTGCAATGCGCTCCGGGGTTTCGGATGTACCCCCGTCCCCCGTTGCGTCAGCGGCCGTGTCCATTTCTGCCAAGATCTTGGCAGCTTCCTCGAGCTGCGGTGCCTGTGGACTGGCATGAGCGGCCGCCCAAGATTCCAGCAACACACGAGTCTGGACAATGTCCTCTACAGGCAGGTGCGAGGTGGCTACGTGCAAGCGAAGTGCGGATCCTAGTGCCGCGCCGGGTTCGGCAATGACTACGGTTCCGGCTTGAGCTCCCGAGCCGACACCGATGCGCAAGACACCCATCGCCTCGAGAACTCGGATGGCTTCACGGACGGACGTTCTGGAGACTTCGAGTTGTTCGGCAAGTAGCCGCTCGGCCGGAAGTTTGTCCCCCACGCTCAAAGATCCGGCGGCCAGTTGATCTTCGACCCACTTCAGGACTATGCGGTGAGTTCTCATAAGCAAAGATTACTTGATGTGGTCCAACCACATGACATACCCTGTGGTTGGACCACATATGTCCGCAACTACAACAGGAGTAGCCATGAGTTCCCAGAGCCGGCCCGCAGCCCTTCGTCGTCGTATCCCCAAATACTCCGACCTTGCCCCGCTCATGCAGTTCAAAACCCCCGAGTTCAACCGCGAACAGCGCTTAGCGCGGGTCTCCACCGTGTGGGAACTGCGTGAACTGGCCAAACGACGCACTCCCAAAGCGCCCTTTGACTACACCGACGGCGCCGCCGAGGACGAGATCACACTTCGCCGGGCACGGGATGCCTTCAAAAACATCGAGTTCCGCCCTGGGATTCTGCGCAACGTCTCCTCAATCAACCTCAGCACCGAGATCCTCGGCGCTACCTCAAAACTTCCCTTCGGTATTGCGCCCACCGGCTTTACCCGCATGATGCAATCCGAAGGAGAATACGCCGGCTCGCAGGCAGCCGAAGCCGCCGGAATCCCCTATACCCTCTCCACCATGGGCACCGCTTCAATCGAAGACGTTGCCGAGGCGGCACCCAACGGCCGCAACTGGTTTCAGCTCTACCTCTGGACCGACCGCGAACGCTCACTCGAACTGATCGAACGAGCAGCTAAGGCCGGGAACGACACCCTCATGGTCACCGTGGACACCGCCGTGGCAGGTGCGCGGCTGCGCGACGTCCGCAACGGCATGACCATCCCGCCGTCACTCACACTCAAAACCGTGGTTGATGCCTCGTACCGCCCAGCATGGTGGTTCAACTTCCTCACCCACGAGCCGCTCTCCTTCGCATCCCTGAACCGATACAGCGGCACGGTGGCGGATCTGATCAACTCCATGTTTGACCCAACCCTGACGTTCGAAGACCTGGACTGGTTGCGTGAGACCTGGAAGGGAAAGCTCGTGGTCAAGGGCATCCAAACCGTAGAGGATGCCCGCAAGGTGGTGGCTCACGGTGCTGATGCTGTGGTGATTTCCAACCACGGCGGCCGCCAACTAGACCGCGCGCCAATCCCCTTCCATTTGTTGCCGCAGGTCAAGGCAGCGTTTGAAGCCGACGGAAGCAACGCACAAATCATCTTGGATACGGGCATTATGTCCGGAGCGGACATTGTTGCAGCTCTGGCCCAGGGCGCCGATTTCACTTTGATTGGCCGGGCCTACCTCTACGGTTTGATGGCTGGCGGCCGGGCAGGCGTGGACCGCACCATTAAGATTCTTGAGTCCGATATTCGCCGCACCATGGCACTTCTGGGTGTCAGCAACATCAACGAGCTCACACCCGATCACGTGCACTTGCTCGACGCTAAGTAGGCTCATCAACTGTTCAGGAAACGGGCGCCGAAAAACCCCTCAAGGATTACTTTCGGCGCCCGAACTTGGGTAGGTTCGCGATCAAATCCGCCGCCTTGGTGGCGGCTCGGCCAACACTGCGGCCGAATTGCTGCTGCACAGACGGATCAGTGTCGCCGTTGGCTACACCCTGCGCCAGCGTCGCCGGTGAAAGTTCGACGCCGGCTGCCGGGCTGTCGCTCGGCGGAGCCTGCGTGGTCTGTGCCGGGATTGAGCTGGTGGAGGAACTCGCGCTGGCCGCGCTGGTACTTGCTGAATTCGGGGCACTGGGGTTCGTTTCCCCCGGTACCTGCACCGACGTTGCCGCGGCGGACGAATCGGTACCCTTGGCACTGGCTGTCCGGCCGGCGTCGAACGTTTCAAGCCACGCCGCAACACTCTGGAGCGGCTCGGTGTTGAGCGCATAAAAACGTTTCTGCCCTTGCGCCCGCATGGTCACCAACTGGGCCTCACGCAGGACTTTCAGGTGCTTGGAGATGGTGGGTTGGCTGGCCTCGAGTTCCTCAACCAACTCCCCTACCGCTTTGTCCCCGGATTGCAGGGACACCAGAATGTCTCGCCGAGTTGCCTCAGCGATGACGGCAAACACGTCGTCAATCAGCATGTTTTCCACCCTAGCGACATATGCACTGAAAGGCATCAACCAATGCCGCAATCGACTTGGCACTTAACGTCAATGTTTCCCTCAAACACCCGCGCGAAGTGCCAACTCGGCGGGAATGGAACCTAGTCGAACCAGGGGTCCAGGCCAAAAAGTGGGAACAATTCCTTGCGCGTTGCCATCACCGTGCGGTCAACAGCGTCGGCAGGGTCATAACCAACTTCCCAAGAACGCCACCACATATCGATGTCATCCCCCATCAGTTCAGGGGTTTGCCGCTGGTACCGCTCCATGACGTAGTCACGCCATTGCTGCGGCACCGGGGTGCGCAAGGGAACTGGCCGGTTCGCGGCGATCCCCACCAAATGCGACCAGCTGCGTGGCACCACACTTGTGACGTCATAACCGCCACCGCCTGTAGCAATCCAACGTTGTTCGCAGTGCTGGCCAGCCAGTTGGGCAATCGAAATCATGGCTTCACGCTGCGCATCAACACTGAGCGTGAGGTTACTCAAAGGATCCAGGCGGTGAGAATCGCAACCGTGCTGGCTGACAATTACCTCAGGTGCAAAAGCACCAACGAGCTGCGGAACCACCGCGTGAAAAGCGCGCAACCACGACGCGTCGCCGGTCCCCGCTGGCAACGCAACATTCACAGCTGAGCCGGGAGCCTTGGGGCCGCCTGATTCGTTCGCGAAGCCCGTCCCAGGGAACAAGGACAGCCCGCTTTCGTGCAGAGAAATGGTCAGCACCCGTGGGTCATCCCAAAAAATGCTTTGTGTTCCGTCCCCGTGATGGGCATCCACATCGATATATGCCACCCGGCGTACGCCTCCATCAAGCAGTCGCGTGATCGCCAGCGCGGCATCGTTATAGATACAGAATCCGCTCGCCTTCTCACGGTGAGCGTGGTGCATACCACCGCCGAAGTTCACCGCGTGTAGCGCCGAACCGTCCAAAATGGCTGACGCTGCGAGCAAGGAACCACCAGCCAATCGCGCACTGGCTTCGTGCATTCCGGCGAACGCGGGATCGTCCTCGGTGCCCAGACCACGGTCTGGCTCGCACTGCTCAGGGTTGGCGGACACTCGCCGCACAGCGGCAATGTACTCGGTGCTGTGCACGGCAGAAAGTTCGACGTCGGTAGCCACCTCGGGTGCCGCAACCCGGACATGCGCTTGGTCAAAAAGGCCAAGGTCACCGGCCAGGCGGTGGGTCAAATCAAGCCGCTCCGGAGCCATAGGATGCCCTGGACCGAAGTTATATGCGGTCATTGCATCATCCCAGGCCACAAGAGTCGGAACGGCCGGCAAGCTTTGGCCGGACAGGACAGGGTTCTGTGACATCAATTACAGGCTACCTGAGACGGCGAAGTGCGGGACATTAGTGGTTTACTACTGAAGGAAGCCAAATCGTCAAAGGAAGCACCCATCCATGTCCGCAACTAAGTCCGGGCGCAGTCAGGCCATGCGGCGGGCGGACAAGATCAACGCCCGCAAAGCAGTGTCCTTGCGCACATCGGGAGCCCCTTCCAGCCATGACTGGCAAGCGCCGGCGGGTGAACGTCCAAGCCTGTGGATCCTCACCGGGCTCCGCGATTTTATCGACAACATCGCCAATACATCCCCGGCTCGCTTGGCATTGGGCGCGTTCGCAGCGGTAATTTTCCTTTTCACTTTGTTGCTCTCCTTGCCGATTTCCTCTAGCTCCGGCCAATTCACGCCCCTGTACCAAGCGCTTTTTACCGCCGTTTCGGCCGTGTGCGTCACAGGTCTCACCGTGGTTTCAACAGCGGCGCACTGGACTTTTTTTGGCCAGCTGGTCATTCTGATTGCCATCTTTGTTGGCGGTTTGGGGACTTTGACCTTAGCCTCGCTACTCGCCCTGATGGTCAGCAAAAAGCTGGGTGTGCGCGGGAAGCTCATCGCCCAAGAAGCCATGAACAATGCAGGCCGTCTGGGTGAGGTGGGTACCTTGCTGAGGATCGTAATCACTACCTCCGTGGTGATTGAAAGCGTCCTTGCTCTGGCGCTGATCCCACGGTTTATGACCCTCGGGGAGCCGTTCTGGCAGTCAGTGTGGCACGGCATTTTCTACGCAATCTCCTCCTTCAACAACGCCGGTTTCACCCCACACTCGGACGGAATTGTTCCTTACGAGACCGATCTGTGGATCCTTGTACCCCTGATGGTCGGCGTTTTCTTGGGCTCGCTAGGTTTCCCCGTAGTGATGGTTCTGCAGCAAAATGGGCTCCGTTGGCGCAAATGGAATCTGCACACCAAACTGACTATCCAGGTCTCGCTCATTCTCCTGTTCGCAGGCGCCATCTTGTGGGGGCTGATGGAGTGGAATAACCTCCGCACGATTGGAAACATGAGTGTGGGAGACAGGATCATTCATTCGCTCTTCGCCTCAGTGATGACCCGTTCTGGTGGTTTTAACCTCGTGGACCAGAATCAAATGGATTCCACCACCATGCTTTTGAGCGATGCTTTGATGTTCGCCGGCGGAGGTTCAGCGTCAACAGCCGGCGGTATTAAAGTCACCACCATCGCCGTGATGTTTTTGGCTATTGTGGCCGAGGCTCGGGGCGACGCCGATGTGAAGATCTACGGCCGCACCATCCCTCAAGGAACCATGCGTGTGGCCATCTCAGTGATCGTTATGGGAGCAACCTTTGTTTCCATCGCGGCGTTTGCTCTTTTGCAGATCAGCGGAGCATCCCTGGACCGGGTGCTTTTTGAATCGATCTCGGCCTTCGCCACGGTGGGCCTCAGTACTAATTTGAGCGCCGAGCTACCCCCAGCTGGCGTCTACGTTCTGACCGCGCTGATGTTTGCCGGGCGTGTAGGAACGGTAACCCTTGCTGCTGCTTTGGCTTTGCGCCAACGCAGCCAGTTGTTCCACTATCCGGAAGAGAGGCCCATCATTGGCTAGCCTGAATACCTCCAACGGCTCCGCAAGCCGCCGCCCTGACCATGCTGCTCCAGTATTGGTGATTGGTTTGGGCCGCTTTGGTGCCTCGACTGCTGAGCAATTAGTGAAGCAGGGGCGTGAAGTGCTCGCCATTGAACGGGACCCGTCGCTGGTTCAAAAGTGGGCGCCTGTTCTCACTCACGTTGTGGAAGCTGACGCCACGAATATTGATGCGCTGCGCCAACTTGGAGCTCAGGAGTTCAGCTCTGCTGTGGTGGGGGTGGGTACTTCGATCGAGTCCTCAGTGTTGATCACAGTCAACCTTGTGGACCTTGGCATTGAGCACCTGTGGGTCAAGGCGATCACACCTTCACACGGCAAGATCCTGACACGCATTGGCGCTAACCATGTGATTTACCCTGAGGCGGATGCTGGTGTTCGCGCAGCGCACCTAGTGTCCGGGCGTATGTTGGACTTCATCGAGTTCGACGACGACTTCGCCATCGTCAAAATGTACCCACCCAAGGAAACCGTGGGCTTCACCCTGGAGGAATCCAAGGTGCGCTCCAAATACGGCGTAACGATTGTTGGTGTCAAGACGCCCGGCGAGGACTTCACCTACGCCCGGCAAGACACCAAAGTTTCCTCACGCGACATGCTCATAGTTTCCGGCCACGTAGACCTGTTGGAACGCTTCGCAGCGCGCCCCTAGGACTCGGCTCCAAGTTCTTTAGTGATGGCGGCAGCGCGCTCAGCTGCCGCCCGGGCGCCGTCGGAAATTATTGCCGTAAGTCCGCGCTCATCAAAGGTATTGATAGCGCGTTCCGTAGTTCCATTCGGGCTGGTCACGGCGCGGCGCAAAGCGGTGGGGTCCGCGCCAGCCTCGGCGAGCATAAAGCCAGCGCCGGCAACGGTCTCGCGGGCAAGTAGCACTGACAGCTGCGGGTCAAGACCCAAGTCTTCGCCAGCCTTAGCCATCGCCTCGGCAAGGTAAAACGCGTACGCCGGGCCCGAGCCGCTGATGGCCGAGAGTGCGTCAACCTGCGTTTCAGGGATCTCCACTACGGTACCTACTGCGTCAAAAATCTGCTTCGCGGCCTCAAGCTGTTCGCTGCTGACGTTGGTCCCGGCCGAGACCGAAACCACTCCTCGGCCTAAGCGTGCAGGTGTGTTCGGCATGGTGCGAATCACCGGCTGGCCCGCGGGCAGGGCCGCTTCCAACTGCTCAATGGAAACGGCTGCGGCAACGCTGATCACTAGTGTCTCCAGCGAGAGAACCGGGGAAATTTCATGAGCCAAGGCTGCGATACCAACCGGTTTCACACCGAGAATTACGGCACTCGCGCCGGTGGCAGCTTCCTTGTTGTTCTCCGGGTTTTCTTCGCCGGCGACGGCAACAACGGAGTGTTTGTGGGCCAGCTCGGCGGCACGCTCGGCACGGCGAACTGTTGCTACGACGTCGGCCGGATCAGTTCCCGCGGCCAGCAGGCCAGCCATAATCGCTTCGTTCATAGAACCACAGCCAAGGAATGCAATTTTGTTGCTCATAACTCCATCTTGGCAGTCGTCGTGTGCGCTGGCCAACCGGGGCGATGCGAGGAATTTTCGATTCACACGGAAAACACAGCTCGTGCCGAGGGTGTGCACAACTAGGGATCGTAAATTATTAATTACCTCAAGGGTGCGAGTGATGAGGATGGACATGGGGATGTTCATCCAGTTGCGCCGGTGGTCTGCAGGGAGTTCCCCCGATCCTCTTGCTAGACCGCCGGTGCTTTCTCATTTAACGGCCGATTTGAAGGCGCGCTGCCGGCCCAGAAAAATTATCGATTCACAGTCTTTTCCCAGCCAAATCTCCGCACATATCCAAGATCGGGACTTAGAGTAGTTAGTACCTCATGGAGGTGCGAGTGATGAGAATCGATTCTTCGGAATCGATGATGCGCCGGGCAGTAGTCAAGGAGTTCCCCCCAATTTCCTTGACATCGCTGCCCGGCGTTTCTCGTTTAATCCCCTTCTCCTTCGCGGGTTATAGGGTTATAGGCAGAAATGGGGTTATAGGCAGAAAGGGGATGCGGACGGAATCTTGGAAGGTTTAGTCCATGAATGTCGCGTATACCACTGAACAGCGTCGCCATGCCTTGCGAACGTATAGCCGTATCCGTTCCGTGTCCAAGACCGTCCGGTTGCTCGGCTACCCGGGTCGGTGGACCTTACATTCGTGGATCAAGGCCGGGAAATCTGGTGCTCGCAGGCCCCGGAAACAGGCCAAAGTACTGCGTAGTTATGCGGTGGAGTTCAAACTATCGGCAGTGCGCATGCTCAGTGAGGGCAGGCCGGTCAAGGACATCGCGGACACTCTTGGCATGGTCACTGGTGCGGTCGTTTATAGTTGGGCGCAAACCTACCGTGAGCGTGGCGAATGGGGTCTGATGAGCAAGAAGGAACGCAGAACTCAACGTGAGTTTCCGACGCAGGCTTCCTTGGAAGCCTCGTTGCCAGATGATCCCGGGCAGTTGAAAGCTCTTGCCGCCAAATTGATGGTGGAGAAGGCGGTGATGCAGCATGAGCTGGACTTGATAAAAAAAGACGTGAGCGTGACGCCCGGTCGACTGAGCAACCTGATAAAGGCTGAGATCGCCGACGCGCTGCGCAACAAACTCCCATTCCGCATGATCCTGAATGTTCTGAAGCTGAGTGCTTCAAGTTTCTACTACCAGAGGCAAGTCTCAGCCCGGCCTGACAAGCATGCCGCCTTACGTGAGGCGATCCACGCACATGCTACTGAATCGCACTACACCTACGGTTATCGAAGGATCTGGTGGGCACTGCGTCACGATGGCGTCAAGGTCAGCGAGAAAGTGGTGCGCACGATCATCCGCGAGGACAAGATCCCGGTGCGTTACGCGAGGCGTAAACGGCGGTACTCCAGCTATCAAGGGGAAACATCCGCGGCACCGCCGAACTTGGTCAAGCGTAACTTTCACGCACCGTTACCCAGTCAGCTCTGGCTCACTGACATCACTGAGTTCTCGAGCGGTTCCGGGAAGGTATACCTCTCCGCGATCATCGATTGCTTTGACGGGCTCGTTGTTGGCTACAAAACGGGCCGCCATCCAACGCTGGAGATCGCTGACGAATCGTTGCAGCGAGCCTTCGCTGAGCACTACCAGTCGCACGACGGCAATCTGATCATCCATTCGGACCGGGGCACGCACTACCGAAGCTCAAGCTGGATCACAGCGACCCGCGACGCAAAGGCACGACGATCAATGTCTAAGAAAGGATGCTCACCAGATAACTCGGCCTGCGAGGGATTCTTCGGCCGGATGAAAAACGAAATGTACTACCACCGGACCTGGAACCGTGCCGACGAACTCGAACGAGCCATCAACGACTACATAGACTTCTACAACAACCAGCGCATCAAGACCAGCCTGGGTGGCATCAGCATCAAGAAACACCGGAAACGCCTAGCAGCCAGTGAACCCCGAACTGTCTAAAAAACAGTCCGCATCCCC